>CAIQND010000094.1 GCA_903873045.1 uncultured Methylococcaceae bacterium
AGCAATGTCCGCAAAGGCGAACAAGTGCTTGATCTGGCAGGCGGAACCGGCGATTTAACGGTACTGTTTGAACAACGTGTCGGCAAGGAAGGACAGGTTGTTCTGGCTGATATTAATTCCGAGATGTTGCGCACCGGTCGCAATCGACTGATCGACAAAGGCTTGGTGGGCAACATCCGCTATGCGCAAGTCAATGCCGAATGCCTGCCTTTTGAAGACAATACCTTTGATTGTGTCTGCATCGCTTTTGGTCTGCGCAACGTCACCGATAAAGATGCCGCATTGCGCTCCATGTACCGGGTACTAAAACCGGGCGGTCGCGTTATCGTTCTTGAGTTTTCACATCCTGTCGATAAAATCACCGAAAAAGTATACGACTTTTACTCCTTTAAGCTACTGCCCAAGATTGGCAAGTTTGTAGCCAAGGATGAAGAAAGTTATCGCTACCTGGCTGAATCCATTCGTATGCATCCCAAACAGGATGAGCTGAAAAAAATGATGGAGAATGCCGGACTCGAACGTTGCGAATACTTTAATATGACCCAAGGAATTGTTGCCGTTCATAGAGGTTATAAAATTTAGCATGGTCATCAAACCTTTGTTAATGAGTGTGTTTGAAGCCGCACTCAACCAGTTTCTTGAGATGGATCAGAACCGTGCTGTTTTTTTAACGCCCCTGTCCGGTAAAATCATTGCCATGACCCTTTTGCCATTCAATGAAACGATTTACCTGTGTCCGACTCCTGATTCCATTCAGCTCCTTGATTACAGTCCAGATCAACCGGATACGCAATTAACCGGTTCAGTTTTTGCCTTTGGCTTAATGGGGTTAAGCTCAAAACCCATGCGTTCAATTTTCTCCGGTGAAATTAAAATTGAAGGTGATATGCAGACGGGCCGAAAATTTCAGGAACTGTTCGCTAAACTGGACATTAATCTGGAACAACAATTGGCGCGTTACACGGGCGACACGATAGCGCATAACATCAGTCAGTTTTTTCAGGCAGGTCAAAACTGGAGCAAAGATTCCATTGAAACCTTTAGACTTAATGCCTCGGAATTTCTTCAGGAAGAAACCCGCGATTTACCGGCGGTGCCTGAAGCTGATCTGTTTTACGCGGAAGTTGATGAATTACGCACCGACTTTGACCGCTTGCAAAGTCGGGTTGAACGACTGGAGAAACACTTATAGCCTACCAAGAATTATTAATGCAACTCTATGAAGGCATAATTAAATCGTGGAAAGAGGATAAAGGTTTTGGCTTTATTCAAGCAAATAGCGGAGGAAAAGATATATTTATTCACATTCGCGATTTAAGACACTGTAATTATCAACCCAAGCCAGGGGACCCTATTTGTTATAAACTTGTTATTGATAAAGAAGGTAAGCTAAGAGCTTATGACGCTTCTATCAAAGGACAAGAAATAAGCCAGTTATATAGAAAAAAGCACTTTAATAAAAAACTGAAAAAAGAACAAAAAACAAGACAAGAGTATCGATTAGGAATGATGTCAATAGTGGCTATAGCGACGGTTCCTTTTATTTGTTCCGCTCTTTTAATCAAAGAAAAACACAACTTTTTTCCATTTTTTGCTTATAGCCTCATGAGCTTGGCAACGTTCATTATTTATGCCTACGATAAAACAAAGGCGTATAAGAATGAATGGAGAGTTTCAGAAAAAACATTACAA
>CAIQND010000095.1 GCA_903873045.1 uncultured Methylococcaceae bacterium
AATACTATATTTTTCAATGTGTTGAATTCATGTGTTTTTTGATAAGTACATGGATTTGATAGTAATAGGGCTTAGCTTGATGCGTATGGGTTGAGACCTGTCAGGTTTTAAAAACCTGACAGGTCTGAAAATACCTTCAATTATCTGTCACTCGATGTTCAAGTTTTTATATCGGCCTTTAAAAACAGTAAGTTAAAAACCATGAAATTCATATTTTTGAGGTTATTTTATGAATTTTCAAATACCAAAAATCATAACGCATTGATTTATAATAAAACTTAAATTCGCTCTGTTTAATTTAAAATCAACAACTTATAAAAACTTGAACATCGAGTGTCATCAAATTTTTAATAGCCCTATCGTCACATTGTAAATTTCCATTCACGTTGTTGTAAGCTAATACAGATAACATCTCTTGAAGGGATGGTATCTGTTAACATCGAAATTATTTATCTGAAAATCTATAGCATTCAATGGTTGCTGGATACGATAGACGCGTTTTTAATTAAAGGCTTTCGTATAGCGCCAGATACTGCTCGGCACTGTTCTGCCAGGAAAAATCTTTTTTCATGGCATTAAGTTGCATTTTCTTCCAGGTTTCAGGAATGCTGTATAAAATCAGGGCGCGTTTAATCGCTTCCAGTAAAGCGCCTGAACCGGCTTCGGTAAACATAATGCCGCTTGCTGTGTGGTTGGCCAATGTTTCCGGCAAGGTATCCGTCACGGTATCTGCCAAGCCGCCTGTTTTTCTGACGATAGGAATAGTGCCGTAACGTTGGCTGTACATTTGATTTAAACCGCAGGGTTCAAAGCGTGATGGCATTAAGAAAATATCTGCTCCCGCTTCGATAAGATGAGCCAATGCTTCATCATAACCAATTGATATCGCAATTTTATCCGGGTGTTCAAGCGCCAGCTTTTTTAGTTGTTTTTCAAAGTTTTTATCGCCACTGCCCAGCAATACAAATTGCATGTTCAGGTTAACCATCTCGGGAAGACACTCCAAAATCAGATCAATACCTTTTTGCTCTACCAGTCGACCAATGAGTCCAAAGAGGGGGATATTATCATTAACCGGAAGTGCAAAGCGAGCCTGTAATGCAGACTTGTTAAAGTGCTTTTTATTAAGTGTTGCGGCGGTATAAGGTTGAGTAATCAAAGGGTCTGTTTCAGAATCCCATTGATCGAGATCAATGCCGTTAATGATACCGCCTAAAAATTCTTTGCGATGATCCAGCAGTCCTTCAAGACCATAACCAAATTCGGGTGTTTGAATTTCCAGGGCATAAGTCGGACTCACGGTGGTGATGTGATCGGCATAAACCAGTCCGCCTTTAATAAAAGACACCATTTCATGAAACTCTAAGCCGGCGGGATGCCATAATTGACCCGGCAAGTTTAATAAGGCAGCGGTACTGGCAGGAAATAAACCTTGGTAGGCCATGTTATGTATGGTGAATACGGTCGATGGCCGGTCGTGTTCAAGTGATAAAAAGGCGGGAACCAAGCCGCTTTGCCAATCGTTACAGTGAACAACGTCCGGCTTCCAGTCCTGATAAATTCTATCCATAGACGCTTCAACCGCAATGCGACAAAACAAGCCAAAGCGTTCAGCATTATTGGTCCACGGCTCGCCTTTTTCATCGACATAAGGATTGCCCGGATAATTGAAATACGCCGGATAATCAACCAGCCAGACGATAACATTACTATCCGGTATGCGGGTTTCAAGGATATTGATATTCCGGTTATCAACTCGTACAGAGCAAAGAAAACGGACGTTTTCACTGGTTTTTAAGGCTTGATAATTAGGGATAATCAGTTTTATGTCATTAGACAATTCAGCCAATGCTTTAGGCAAACTGCCACAAACATCAGCAAGACCTCCTGTTTTAATCAGAGGGTGAGCTTCGCTGGTAACAAAAAGAATTTTTTTCATATATGATTCTATGATCACTTAAATTTAAGAGCAGGTACAAGGCGCAAGAGTAATCACTCTTAACCTTGTACCTTTAACCTAATTTATAAAATAACTATTCAGTCCCCATTTTCAAAGGGGGCGGCTGAATATCTAACTTATAACTTTAGAATCAAAGCGCCCAAAGGTGGCAAGTTAAGGTTAATTGAATGCGGTTGATTCATCCACGGCACCGGTTCTGATACCGCTGCACCATTACCCATGTTGCTGCCATCGTAATAAGTGGAATCTGAATTAAAAATTTCACTATAAGTACCCGCTTCAGGCACACCGAGTCGATAATTTTCCCTTGGAACGGGAGTGAAATTAAGCACAATAATTAACTCTTCCAGTGTGTTTTTACGACGGTAACTGATAATAGATTGCTCAACGTCATGGCAATCAATCCATTCAAAACCATGATGATCAAAATCATGACTAAATAAAGCCGGATGGGTTTTATACAAGTGATTAAGATCTTTAACCAAGGTTTGAACGCCTTTGTGATGGGGGTAATCCAGCACATACCAATCTAAATCTTTATTGGCATTCCATTCCGTACCCTGTCCAAATTCACAACCCATAAATAACAGTTTTTTACCCGGATAGGTAAACATAAATGTGTATAACAGTCGTAGATTAGCAAAGCGCTGCCATTCATCTCCCGGCATTTTGCTTAGTAATGAACCTTTACCATGCACCACTTCATCATGTGAAAAAGGCAAGGTGAAGTTTTCCGTAAAGGCATAAAGCATACCGAAAGTCAGATTGTCATGATGGTACTTACGATGGATGGGTTCCTCGCTCATGTACGACAGTACGTCATGCATCCAGCCCATATTCCATTTCATCGAAAAGCCCAAGCCACCAGTCCAGGTCGGACGGGTCACTTGAGGCCAGGATGTCGATTCTTCAGCCATCATCACGGTACCCGGATGCAGATCATGGGTGACGGTGTTCAGTTCTCTAAAGAAATCGATGGCTTCCAGATTCTCGTTGCCGCCATACAAGTTGGGAATCCAGTCATTATCTTCGCGGGAATAATCCAGATAAAGCATGGAAGCTACCGCATCGACCCGCAAGCCATCAAGGTGAAATTCTTCCAACCAGAAGTTCGCGCTGGCCAATAAAAAGTTTTTAACTTCATTGCGTCCATAGTTATAGATCAGCGTACCCCAGTCACGGTGTTCGCCTTTACGTGGATCTTCATGTTCATACAATGCGCTGCCATCAAAACGGGCCAGGGCAAACGCATCTTTTGGAAAATGGGCAGGCACCCAATCCAGAATAATACCGATGCCGTTTTGGTGGCAAATATCAACAAAATAGCGAAAATCATCAGGTGAACCGTGACGACTGGTTGGCGCAAAGTAGCCGGTGGTTTGATAACCCCATGAACCATCGAATGGATGTTCGGTAATCGGCAATAATTCAATATGGGTAAAGCCTAGCTGTTTAACATAGTTAACCAGTTCGACCGCGAGTGTTCGATAGGACAGAAAATTGCCCTGGTTATCACGTCGCCATGAACCCAAATGGACTTCGTAGATAGACATGGGTTCGTGCAGCCAATCGTGTTTGACACGTTGAGCCATCCATTGTTTGTCCTCCCAGGTATAACTTTTTTGCTTGACCACAATGGACGAGGTGTTGGGGCGAAATTCAAATTGCTGCCCATAAGGATCTGTTTTTAATAGAACTTCGTTGGTATTGCGATTTAATATTTCAAATTTGTATAAGCAGCCGGTCTTTAAACCGGGGACAAATATTTCCCAAATACCGCTACCACCCAAACTACGCATGGGATTGCAACGACCATCCCAGCGGTTAAAGTCACCCACCACACTGACTCTGCCTGCATTGGGAGCCCATAAGGTAAATAAGACGCCATCAATGCCATCAACGCTATGCAGGTGTCCACCCATTTTTTGGTAAATATGCCAATGTTTACCTTCACCGAACAAATGTTGGTCAAATTCAGGAAATTGGGTACCAAAGTCATAAGGATCATAGCCCTCGTGGGTGTAACCGTTTTTATCTACCCACGTTAATTTATAGTGTTGCGGCAGTTCGCCTTCTTTGGCGAAATATTCGAAAAAATCCGAACCGGGTATTCGATTTAAGGCCGGTCTTTTATCACTAAAGCTTACCGTTTCTGCATAAGGTAAATAAACGTTAACCTGGACTTGGTTATTTTTGATATGTCGACCCAAAATAGCAAAAGGATCATGATGTTTCGCTTCGCTAATTTTTTGTGCGTCGGAATCCAGCTGGTTCTCTTCCATTTTTACTGCTATGGTTTTTATAGGCTTGGAAACTGAAGCATTAACTTTTTCTTTTTCTGTTACCTTCGGTTTTACACTTTTCTTGGGAGTAGATACGGGTGAGCCTGATGCCGATTTTTTATCAATAATCTTTGTGGCCTCAGAGTTAGTCGTGTTTATTTCCGGTTTTACCGGAGTCGTTTTTTTTGGATCAGAGTCAATTGTGTTATCAGAACGTTTTATCACTTTGAATGGCCTCGGTGTAGTAGTAGAATAAAAGTTAGTTGAATCTTACCAAAATAACAAACAATTGTAATATCTAATCAACATGGAGATGAAATATGTCAGTGTCAAGCAATCAAAAGCATGATCATAATGTCGGTCATTTAACCCGTAATACAATCGCATTAATATTAGCTGGTGGCCGAGGCTCGCGGTTGATGAACATGACAGATTGGCGTGCCAAGCCCGCTGTTCCCTTCGGTGGCAAGTTTCGTATTATTGATTTTCCGTTATCAAATTGTGTCAATTCCGGTATTCGTAAAATTGGCATTTTGACGCAATATAAGTCGGATTCTCTTATTCGTCATATTCAGCAGGGCTGGGGATTTTTACGCGGCGAGTTTGGTGAATATGTAGATTTAATGCCTGCACAACAACGACACGACGAAAATTCTTGGTATAAAGGCACCGCTGACGCTATTTTTCAAAACATCGATATTCTCCGCAGCCGCAATCCCGAACATATATTGGTATTGGCCGGTGATCACATTTACAAAATGGATTATGGCGCAATGTTGGCTGATCATGTTGAAAAAAAGGCGGATCTCACCATTGGTTGTTTGGAGGTATCACTGGAAGAAGCATCCGCCTTTGGAGTGATGGATGTTGATGAAAATCGTCGCGTTAAAGCGTTTGTAGAAAAACCTGAGCATCCACCGGTTATGCCGGGTAGAACCGATACCGCTTTGGCATCCATGGGTATTTATATTTTTAATGCCGGCTTTCTTTTTGAACAATTGCTTAAAGATGCCGACACTAAAGGCTCGACCAATGATTTTGGCAAAGATATTATTCCTGCCGTTATTGATAAATACATCGTTAATGCCTATCCGTTTTTAGACTTGCAAACCGGCGACCAAAGTTACTGGCGTGATGTAGGTACCATTGATGCTTACTGGGCGGCTAATATGGAGTTAATCGGTGTAAATCCGGGCTTAAATTTATATGATAATACCTGGCCAATATGGACTAACCAGGAACAAACTCCACCCGCCAAATTTGTTTTTGATGATGATGAAAGGCGTGGGCAGGCTGTTGACTCTATGGTTTCAGGTGGCTGTGTTATTTCTGGAGCAAAAGTCAGACATTCCTTGTTGTTTTCAAATGTCCGTGTTAACTCGTTTACTACAGTGCAAGACTCTATCGTTTTGCCTCAAGTTAATATTGCGCGTCATTGCCGTATTACCAAAGCGATTATAGAAAAAGGCTGTGAAGTTCCTGAAGGCACTATTATTGGCGAAAACAGGGCAGATGATGAAAGACGGTTTTTTATCAGCCCCGGCGGTGTTGTTTTAGTGACACCTGATATGCTGGGACAAAAATTGCATTACGTCAGATAACCAGCAATGACCGGATGGGTGGAGCGCTATGCAAAACCCATTCGGGGTTCCAGTCGGTCAGGAAATAGTCTAAGGAATGTGCATGAAATAACTTCGGCATCTTGCTCCCTCTCCGTCAGGGAGAGGACTCGGGTGAGGGAATATAAATGGTCAAGTTATTTCATGCACGTTCCTAAGCGGCGCGTTTAAAAAAATCCCTACCCTGCATAACGCTAATTGGCGAGAATAGAAAACTATGTCCGACAAAAAAAAGTTGAAAGTAGTCTTGTGCTGGCACATGCATCAGCCGGAGTATCGGGATTTACAAACCGGAGAATTTAAGTTGCCTTGGACCTATCTTCATGTCATTAAAGACTATGTCGATATGGTTGCTCATTTGGAAGCTGTGCCGGAGGCTAAGGCCGTCATTAATTTTGCGCCGATTTTACTGGAACAAATTGAAGAATATGCCAACCAGGTCAATAGTTATTTAAATAATGGGGCTGCCATCAGGGATCCTCTGTTGGCGGCGTTGGTTGCCTCAACGGTTTCAGAAGATACAGAAGATCGTTGGCAGTTGGTAAAAGACTGTTTGCGGGCCAATAGGGAGAGGCAAATTAATCGCTATCCGGCCTTTAAAAAATTGGTTGAAATGACCGAGTGGCTTGAGCAGCATTACGATTCCTTGTGCTATATCAATGCGCAGTTTATTAATGATTTACTGGTCTGGTATCATCTGGCATGGATGGGGGAAACGGTAAAGCTTTCCGATAGCCGGGTAAAATATTTAATAGAAAAAGGTTCAGGTTATAGTTTGCGTGATCGGGTTGAGCTCGTGCAGATTATAGGCGAGTTGCTGTCAAATGTACTTCGTCGCTATAAGGTATTAGCCAGAAAAGGCCAAGTTGAGCTTTCGGTAACCCCTTATGCGCATCCTATTATGCCACTGTTACTGGACTTGAATACAACACGCGAGGCAATGCCCGATGCGCCTTTACCGGAGATGGCCTCTTATCCGGGCGGAGAAGAACGGGTGCGATGGCATCTTGAAAAAGGTGCGCAGACCTTTAAACGTTTTTTTGGTGCAAAACCTAAAGGCTGCTGGCCATCAGAAGGCAGTATCAGTCAAGAGACCCTGAAAATACTCAGTGATTTTGGTTTTAATTGGACGGCAAGTGGCGGCACGGTTCTGCATAATAGTTTACAATTGTCCGAAGATAATGAATTAACCGGCATACATCATCCGTTTAAATTAAAAAAAACCAAAATAGCCTGTTTTTTTAGGGATGATGGTTTATCCGATCTTATTGGTTTTGAATATTCAAAATGGCACGCGGATGATGCCGTTGGTGATTTTATTCAACACTTGGAAAATATTGCAGCCCACGAACCCGGAGATAAAGTGGTTTCAATTATCATGGACGGCGAGAATGCCTGGGAACATTTTCCGGATAATGGCTATCATTTCCTGAGTGCTTTATATAGGCAGTTGGCGAGTCATCCGGCCATTGAGTTAACCACTTTCTCTGAGTGCCTAAAAAACAAAACCGTCGTTAAACCCTTATCGACACTCGTTGCAGGTAGCTGGGTCTATGGAACCTTTTCGACCTGGATAGGATCGCCGGACAAAAATCGTGGTTGGGAAATGCTGGGTGATGTAAAATGCGCTTTTGATAACGCCTTGGCAGGCGGTCACTTAACGGATAAACAAGTTCAGCTCGCTGAGTTTCAATTGTCTGTTTGCGAAGGTTCTGATTGGTTCTGGTGGTTTGGTGATTACAATCCTGGTGAAGCGGTTAGTAGTTTTGAAAAACAATTTCGGCTTAATTTAACTAATTTGTATCGATTATTAGGCGAAGAGCCTCCCGCTTATCTGGCATTGTCATTCACTCAGGGTTTTGGTGATCCCTCAATGGGTGGTGCAATGCGTCCAGGTATTGAACATTAACCAGAGACCTTATTCGTGAATAATCTTTTAAACAAGCGCAGGGCAGGCGTTCTACTGCATATCACTTCTTTACCCGGCACTGATAAACAAGGTGACTTGGGGCAGGAAGCCTATAATTTTGTCAATTTTCTACACGATACCGGGGTTAGTGTCTGGCAAACGTTGCCCTTAGGCATGACCCATGCGGATGGATCGCCTTATCAATGCTTATCGGCTCACGCAGGCAATCCGGCATTAATTGATATTGACGGCTTGGTAAAGCTGGGTTGGTTACCCTTATCCGAACACTGCGGAGAATGTCACGGGTCTTCTGCATTTTACAAAAGTTGTTTGATAGCTAAAGCGTATCATGGTTTTTTAGAGCACGCTGAACGACGGGATTGGGATGAGTTTGCACATTTTTGTCAGGAAAAGGCTTTTTGGTTAGATGATTTCTCCCTATTTATGGCGCTTAGAAATATATTTAACCAACAATGCTGGAATCAATGGCCAGAACCTTTTAAAGAAAGAGATTCAAAAGCTCTCAGGGAAGCACGTCACCGATTATCTGCGGCAATAGAAGAAATTAAATTCGAGCAATATGTCTTTTTCCGGCAATGGATGGCATTAAAAACTTACGCCAATGAGCGTGGGGTGCTTATGTTTGGAGACATCCCTATTTTTGTATCCTATGACAGTTCTGATGTCTGGGCTCATCGCGAGGTTTTCAAGCTCGATGAGTCTGGTGAAATGTCGGTTGTTACAGGCGTACCGCCAGATTATTTTTCTGCAACAGGCCAACGCTGGGGCAATCCGCATTACGACTGGAGCTATCTAAACAAAACCGGATTTTCATGGTGGATTGAGCGGATGCAAACGCAGTTGGAACAGTTTGATATTTTGCGTATTGATCATTTTCGTGGACTGGAAGCGGCGTGGGAAATATCCTCTGATGAACCCACTGCACAAAATGGCTTATGGGTTAAAGCGCCCGGAAAAGATCTATTAAATGCGATGAAGGCTCAACTTGGCTCAATTCCCTTGGTCGCTGAAGACTTGGGTATTATTACTGATGAAGTCGAGGAATTAAGGGATGAATTTGGGTTGCCCGGCATGAAGATTTTACAATTTGCCTTTGGCAGTGGGCCTAATAACTCCTATTTACCCGATCATTATATAGGAAATTGCGTTGTTTATACGGGGACTCATGATAATGATACGACGGTAGGATGGACACGCAGTATCCAAGAATATGAGAGAAACTACGCTTACGATTATCTGGGTAGCCCGGCAATGCCGCTGCATTGCGCAATTATACAAGCTGCCTTGGGATCGGTTGCCAATCTTGCGGTTATTCCCATGCAGGATATTCTTGAGCTGGGCTCAGAGGCACGCATGAATACCCCCGGTACGATGGTAGGCAACTGGAAGTGGCGTTTTCAGTGGCATCAATTGTCAAGCGATCAAGTCAACCGGTTTACCCATTTGATAGCCTTATTTAACCGGAATTAAATTGAGGGCAGGGATTAAGGTTCAGGGTTTAACAATGCACGCTTTGAACCTTTTGGCTACCAACAGACGGGGCACTGAGCAGAAAAATGATTCGCTACAGATTTTCAGATAAATGATTTCGATGCGAACGGATACCAT
>CAIQND010000096.1 GCA_903873045.1 uncultured Methylococcaceae bacterium
ATAATCAAATCTAGATAACGCTGCCGGTATTTGATTTCTTGATCGGCAATACCATGAAACTTTTCAGGTAAAGGACGCAAGGCTTTGGTTAGCAAGCGAATATCGGCATCTTTCACGCTCAGCTCACCGGTGTGAGTGACAAACAATACGCCTTCCGCGCCGACAATATCGCCAATATCCCACTTTTTAAACTGCTCGTTATAAAACCCTTCGGGCAACGTGTCTCTAGTGACATAAAGCTGGATTTTGCCCGACATATCCTGAATATGCGCAAAGCTGGCTTTGCCCATTACTCGACGTGTCATAATTCTGCCCGCCAGTTTTACCCGTACGGGTTCTGCTTCCAGTTGTTCTTTGGTCTTTTCACCGTATTCGGCTAACAGCTCACCGGCAACCACATTGCGGCGAAAATCAGTAGGAAAAGGAATGCCGCCACTTTCACGCAACTCATTTAATTTGCTGCGGCGTTGTTTGATTTGTTCTTGTTCGTCTTGTTGTATTTCTGACATGTGATTAGATATGTAAATTTAAGAAAATAATTGATGTGTGTCTGTGTTGTACGGTACTGTTAATTGGTGCTTGTCAAGCTGCTGACACCACTAATAAAACAATTAAAGCTATGAGAATAATTTTGGTGAATAGTCATGTGAACAGCAATCTTTTTAGCTCCACTGACTTTTCGATAGCCTTTGACTAACTTTTCCAGCTCTTCTGATGCATTGGATAACTTATCGGGTTCTTTATATTTTCTATTTTGTTGTTGCCCTGCAATTTTTTTGATATTAAAGGCTTTTTCAACAGCGGCTAAATCACCTAAAAACCATGATTCGAGTTCATGGCAAGCTATGCGCACCAAGCTATCGCCACGCCCTGCTTGTTCACATAATTTTACCAAGTATTTTTTAACTTCGATGCAATCGGCTCGATCTTTATCGCGCACAATGACAAACGACGTTTCTGGTGTTTGCCAGGCTCGTAATTTGATAGGTATCGATTTTTCAAGGTCTTGCTTGCCCTCGTGAGGGATACAAAGAAAGGTAATATCAGGCGGTAAAATTTGTGGTAACAAAACATCCAACAAGGCTTTCATTGATTCCTCTTCCAGCAAAAAAACCAATTGCTTCATTGAGGATTAAGCCCATTAAATAAACCTTGTTTCCACAAAGCCCCAGGCAAATCACCTTCTTTAATTAAATTAACCAACAGTTCATTTTCACTGGCTCGCTCGACAACCGTAACCCCCTGTTTTTTAATCAAACAAAAAATTTCATTGAGTTTAATATAATTTAAAACATCGGGCGAATGGGTTGAAATCATGATTTGTCCGCCTTTGTCTGCATAGTCACGAAACTCTTCCACCAAGCCGAAAAATAAGCTCGGATATAACTGATTTTCCGGTTCTTCTACACACAACAAGGGATGCGGATTGGGATCATGCAGCAATAAAAGATAAGCAAACATTTTTATAGTGCCGTCTGAAACGTAGCGGGCAATGAAGGGATCTTTAAAGGAACCATCCTGAAATCTTAACAGAATGCGTCCGTCTTCAGTATCTGTTGCTTCCACATTGGAAACTCCGGGTACTCTCTGTGCCATTTTTTCCAGAATTTCATCAAAGATCGGGCGATGATTCTCATACATAAACTGGGCGACTAAAGCCATGTTTTCGCCACGTGTTGAAAGATGTTCTGCGTAACCTGTTTCCTGGCTAGGCCTGGCATCACCGATATGAAAATCAGAAACATGCCAGCTTTCAATTAACTTACGAAAGCTATTAGCCGCTTTAAATCGTTGAAATTGACCCAAGCCTTTTAGAGCCAGAATATCCGGGGAATCAACCGTCTGCTCCTCTCTTTCTTCTTTAGATTCTTTATCTTCATAGCTACTTTCGTTGGTAATGGCCATGCCAGAACCTTTCTTGAAATCTAAAAAATGCCAAGACTTCCCTTTCGCACCACGTCTATATTTTAGAATTTCGCGCTTAACAACGGGTTGATTATTATCCAGCTCAATAATTAATGAATAAGTGACTAAAGGGCTATGTGTACCCTCGTCATGTTCCCGAAATTTAATTTCAATTTCAATCGGGCCTTTTTCACCGCGTGTTATAACCTCTTTAAAGCCCCCCCGTTTTTGTAAAGCTACACGAACATTATCTTGTAAGGCATCACGCAAGAATCCGAAAATATCAAAAAACGTAGTTTTTCCCGTTCCGTTTGCGCCGATAAAAACAGAAATTTCCGGTAGATTAGTTAATTTAATGTCTTTGAATGTTTTAAAGTTTTTAACACGCAAGGCTTCAATTTTCATAATGATTGATATTAACGGTACACAATACGTGAATAAATAGATTCCCGATGAAAAAAGCGACAGGTATTTAGTTACAAACCACTCTTCAAACTGGCTTCAATAAACTGATCCAGGTCGCCATCCAAAACGGCTTGGGTATTGCCGGTTTCCACGCCGGTGCGTAAATCTTTAATACGCGATTGATCCAGCACATAAGACCGGATTTGACTGCCC
>CAIQND010000097.1 GCA_903873045.1 uncultured Methylococcaceae bacterium
CCAGCAAGGCCGTTGCCGCCAGAATATTCAGCCAAACATAATGCGGTGCGCCGGGTTCGTGCCAGATGATAACCAGTGTTACCAAGGCAAGCGCCCCCCAATAGTGATTCCAGAGTCGTCCTGTTGCGAGGGCAGTGATCAATACCAGAAACAGATCCAGCAATGTCCAGCGGGAAATCCAGCTATCCGGTACATTATCGACACCTTGGGCCGCCAATAATCGCCAACCGGGTGGCAGGTTAAGCTCGGCTTTCACGTCATGAAAATTTTGCTCCCAACCGACGGCGCTCAGCGTGTCAATAGCGCCTGTTATGCGGCTATCGGCATCAAGCATTATCTGGCCTTTTCTCACCTCCACACCTTGTTTCTGTGTGCCTGTCTGCCAGGTAATCAGTTGGTTGTTGCCATTCAGGGTTACTTTACCTAATTGCGTGGCCGGTAAGGCGTTAAGTCGCCAGCCGTTGGTCATTTTGCCGTTAATACGGTCATTGACGGTATAACCCTTACCATCAAAATCCAGCCATAGTTTTCTGGTGATTGAGAGTTGATTGGGTTCAGGTTCCGGATCGCCGCGTCGTATCACTTTAAAACCCATGGCCTGACCCTGATTGATTTTATAGGCAGGCAAGGATTTCCAGTCTTCTGGTAAATTGGTTTGACTGGCATCGATGGCGGACAACTGTTCAATTTCTACGATGCGCAATTCCGGACGTGCTTCAAAAGCCCAAATTTCTGATTCCGGCCAAGCCGTCTCATTTCCAAGTTCCAACTTGGGAGTGAGAAGGCTTGGGAACTCAATCGTAGCGGGTTGCTTGGTAAGTCTGGACACTATTTCAAGCTGCCATTGACCTGGACGTACCTGCACTATGAGTTGCCCGTCAGGTTCAAGTCGGGCGGGTAAAGTGCTTTGCAATTGCAGTGGGACAAATCCGTTCAGTAGTGGAAAGGCCAGTTTAACTTCTCGCTGTTCACCCGAAACATCCAGCTCCAAATGGGTTAAAACCTGCAAGGGTACTTCATCAATAATTTTTCTAAAGACCTGAATATCAATATTATTTTGCCTGTTTTCAGGTTTGCCCTGATCGCTATCGGGGGTATTTAACGAGAGTTGCCCGTCTTTGATGGAAGGTGCCGGTATTTCCAGTCCATTGGCCATCAGGTTAATCAATCCGGTATCGTCGGGTATCGTGATTTGGTCTGGAATAATATCCCATAGAAACTCTCCCTTGATTTGATAGGTCGCCAGATGCTCTAGGCCGGCAGCCAGTTTAATCGAAGGAATGCCGTTTTTATCCATAACCAAGGCAGGCTTGTCATTAACAGTAACATTAAGCGGCCAATACTTTTTATCGCCCGGCAAACTCACCCAACTGTCTGTATAGACTTGCCAGTTTATCGAAAAAACGCCTTTATCCGACGATAAATCCAACGTTAATTGCGTGGGCCAACTACAGCGTTTTTGTTCATAACTGTTGTACAAAAAAGGACAAGCAAGCTCGGGATTATCCACCAATACCCAGCTTATCCAAAGTTTAAGAGGTTCCGGTACTTGTTCCAAGGTTAAGGGTTTGGCTTGCGTGAATGAGGCAAAAAATAATGTGCCAAGTAATAACAACCCGGTTAAGCGATTCATAGTGCGCACCTGATAATTTATAGGGAATCCCTATTTGATAAATAGCATGAACGTTGTAGCTTTCGATTATAGAACACCAATGACACTGATTTATAGAGAATTTATTTTTAGTTGAGAATACATTAACTCAATCTTCAAGTTTTTAATTCTTGATTTCGGGGAATTCAGTGATAACAAGCATTAGGCGTAGGCCTCAATAAGACTAGCCAAGCGTAACGTGTGGTGACGTTTCCGGCACACTTGTACCGGGACGAGCAGTATTTTGACATTGCCAAGCGGCGCATTGAGTTTGCGGTGTCTGGTGTAGAGGCGCACTTTATCGCGTTTTTGGTAGGGGCAGAAGATTTTCTGCCCCTACGGGAGTTGTTGTGAAAATTAAAGACAAGCAGTTTAAAAAATTCGTGGCTGTTGCGGAGGCGAGTTGTCCTTCGTATGCGTGTTATTGGCCGCGTGAAGATCCTGGGGTGTTTAACCAAGGGCAGCCGGTGTAGGCCGGAATAAGGCTTTTCGAGCGCAAGCGAGAATAAGCGTTTCCGGCACCTCCTTACTAGAGTGAGTGCCGGAAACGCCACCACGCGCTACGCTTGGGTGGTCTTATTCCGGCCTACGCCTGCTCCGTAGAGGTAGGTCTCAATCATGGAACATGGATGACACTGATTTATACGGGTTTCAACGGATTTTATTTTTAGTTGAAAATACGTTAAGCATAGGTAGTATTTTCATGAGATTAAAAAACTTCTCATCCTAAAAACAACAATTTATCCACGAAAGACACGAAATATAGAGCCATGTAGAAGTAAAGCGACATTCGATCACCCTCACCCCAGCCCTCTCCCTGAGGGAGAGGGAGCTTAATGTTGCTTTACTTCTAAGCCACTCTATAAATCAGTGCGTTGTATTAATTTAGCTATTAACCATTTGGGTGAAGGCCTACAGCTTGGCATTTCTTTGAAATTTTTCGTGCTTTTTGTGTTTTTCGTGGACGAAATGATTTTTCTAGGATTATCCGTGTTTATCAGTCAAATCCGTGTGCTATTGTTTAAGGCAACAATAACAGGCTGTGGATTTTAGAATCCAGTTGTTCCGGCGTTTCATTACTGGCGAAAGCGGTAACGGTTGAGCCATCCCGAGCTATCAGATATTTATAAAAATTCCATTCGGGTGCTTGGCCTGTGACTTGAAGCAATTGTTTAAAAAAAGTATTGGCTTCTGCGCCTGAAACGGCACTTTTTTCCACCATTGGAAACGTTACGCCGTAGTTGATATAACAAACTTTGGCGGTTTTTTCCGACTCATCGAACTCCTGATTGAAATCATTGGAAGGGAAGCCAACAACAACCAAACCTTGGTCTTTATATTTTTGATACAGTGCTTCCAGACCTTTAAATTGTGGCGTGTAGCCGCAATTACTGGCGGTATTGACGGCGAGAACGACCTTGCCTTGAAATGCCTTGCAAAAATCAAGCGCTTCCTTTGATCTTAATTGGTTCGCTTTATAATTCAGCAAAGAGGAGCAGGGTTCTGCCTTAACGGCTGAAATTGAAAAAAACAGCATGCCAGCCAATAAAATTAGAATTTTCATGAGTATACCTTTAATTGATGGGTTAACAGTAAACTTACCCGTTCTGGGTAAAAGTCAACCTGCCATTGCGTAATGATTCAGTCCCCCTCTTTAACAAAGAAGGGTTAGGGGAGATTTTATTAGATAAATCCCCCTCGGCCCCCTCGCTATGCTCTCCCCCTTTGAAAAAGGGGGAGAGCATAGCGAGGGGGCTTGAATACTTAGGCGATTACTGTTCAACCTACGGAAACCGCTAATCCTCCGGTCGCGCCGTTTTGAAACGGGCAGATGCCGCCAACAGACCAACCACGAAGCAGGCCGTGCCGACCAAGGTAAAACGCAGGTTCGGTTCTTCAATGGTAAAGTCGTCGGTAGCATAAAGCATGATAATGACCGCGACCGATCCCCATCCCAAAAAACGCAACACAGCGGCCATAATGACTTTATCGGGTGCTTCTGATTCGCTTGCGGGTGTATCCATTCGATAGGCTACAAAACCGCACACCAGCGCTGGCAAAATTCCCCAGCGGGTGTGTTGTATGAAGCTTTCCAGAAAACTGAAATTATCCCGGTGGTAGAACGTTAATTCGAGAACAAGCGCTGATACCGTGGTGCTGACAACAAAGCCCATTACCATCATGGCCATATAAAAGCCATAGTAGCGATCGGATTGCTCCCGTTGGTGTCTGATAGCGAATGCGCGTGAAACAAAAACGAGTGCTATGGGCAGGACATACATTGGAATGGCATAGGCGACCCACCGAAGCGTCGTGTAATTAAAATGCGCGAGCGGTTTATCGGGAAACAGGAATGCATTGTGTAGCGAAACCGAAATCTCCCGACCCAACATGACTCCGATGGCGGTGGCAGCGGTGAAAAGAAGAACATATTTATAGGTGTGTTTCAGACGGGACTCATGAACGTTGCCACCGAGCTGCTTCACGGTTACCCATATATCATTTTCGCTGGCACTTCCGAATACGACCAGAGAGGC
>CAIQND010000098.1 GCA_903873045.1 uncultured Methylococcaceae bacterium
GAAGTAGAAGCTAAAGGCGATACTTCTGTTGTTTCCTGGACTGCCGGTTATTACCGTGCTTACACCAACAACAATCCACCAACAGAAATGAATGAAGAAACCGCTAATGCAGCCGTAGGCGCTGTCGTAAAAACCGGTTTAATCAGCCTGAAATCTTTAGCTGAAAAGTAAGGGTTAAACAGGTGTTTTTTATGAAATGCCACGTTGTAGCGATAGCCATCGCTGCAACTTTTTTTACGGCACCCTTGGCTGCCTCGCCTTTTGCTTACATCAGCAATCAATTGGATGACAGTATTTCAATTATTGATACTGAGCAGGGCAAGGTGGTTGATACTATTCGTGTGTATGGCAAACCCGCTGGTGTTGCAGTTGCTCCGGTGGGTGATAAGGTTTATGTCAGTACGCCGGAAGCCAAAGGCTTTGCCGTTATCGATGTAAAAAAACGCGAAGTGATTGCCACGGTGGCGGTTAGTGACGGTGCCTTGGGCATTACTGTCGGTGCTGATGGCAAGCGTATTTTTGTGGCGGATTGGTACAATAACAATGTCGATGTTATTGATGCTGAAAGTTTAAAGGTCATTAAAACCATTCCTGTCGGCGAATCGCCATCGGGCTTGGTAGTCAGTCCTGATAATCGTTGGCTGTATGTTGCCAATCGACTGAGTGATTCAGTGTCCAAAATTGATCTCAATACTCTGACGCTTAACAAGACTGCGTTGGTTGGTTCACATCCTTTTGGACTGACCATTGATGCCAGAGGCGAGCGCATTTATATCGCCAATGTACAAAGTGATAATGTAACGGTATTGGAAACCAGGCGTATGCTGCCTATCGCTACCGTAAAGGTTAATACGCTGCCTTATGCCTGTGCATTGGTGCTTAATGATAGTCGTTTATTGGTGACCAATCAGGATGATGGCTCTGTGTCAGTCATTGATACCGCAACCTTAAAAGAAACGGCGCTGATTGAAGTGGGCAATAAACCCGAAGGCATTAATACCCATCCTGATGATCGGCATGTGTATGTCGCTAATTGGTTTGATAACACCGTGTCGATTATCGATGCCAAAACCCTGAAAGTGATTGATACCATTAAAACCGGCAAAGGCAGTCGGGCATTTGGACAGTTTTTTGGTAAGTGATTTTAGGTGTTGTTATTAAATGTAAGAAGAAAATTGTGCCCCACAGACTGACTTCCCGTCACTTGTGATACAGAACAGACGTAGTTATTCACCTCCCCCTTTGAAAAAGGGGGATTGAGGGGGATTTATCTAATAAAATCTCCCCTAACCCCTCTTTTTCAAAGAGGGGGACTGAATAATTACGAACAGACGAACAGACTGCAATGCAGTTAAGTTAAGTGCTTCTTGGCAAGATAAACCGTTGGCAAAGCGGAGTCGAAGCCGACAAAAACGCTTCGGCTCCGCTCAGCGAACGGCTTAACTTAATGACATTGGAACAGACCGGCGTTTTTTACGCCTTGGGTCGTTACGATAAGCTCCTAACCAAACATTGATTATTTGAGAATAAAATGGCTGAAACTGTAGATGAATTAACGATAACGTATGAAGATGGCGGCATAGAGACCGTTAAAGAACTGGATAAAAAAGTACTGACTAAAGGCGCATGGGCTACCATTATGTACCGTTATCAAGACTGGAATCGCGCTAAAGAAGAATACGGCCCTGATAAATATACCATTCGTCGTTATCAAAAACGCAATGGTGAATATCAGCAAAAATCAAAATTTAACATATCCAGTAAAGATCAAGCAAAAAGCATCATCGCTGCGCTGGAAGAATGGGTCAGTATCGACTAAGGAACGCGCATGAAATAACTTGACCATTTATATCCCCTCACCACAACCCTCTCCCGAAGGGAGAGGGAGCAAGATGTCTAAGTTATTTCGTGCGTATTCCTAAGGTTGCTTGAAAAAAATACGACGCTATCGTGACAATGTAAAAAATTACAAAAGCCTCGTCATCCCGGCAAGGACTAGCCGGATCCAGTCGCCATGGATGGCTGTTCATGAGCTAAAAAAAACCCGACTAGCCATTTGGCTTGCGGGTTTTTTGCTTTATTAAATTTATCTAAAAAACTATCCAGCGGCCTGCACAGGTATTGATGAGGCAGAACGTAAGACTTCGTTTTTTTCGTTAAAATAAATCAGAGTCGGCTTATGTTTTTCAGATTCTTGTTGATCCAATATCGTGTAAGCGCAAACAATAATCAGGTCACCAGGACAGGCTAAACGGGCAGCGGCACCATTAACCGAAAATACGCCGGAACCATTTTCTGCACGAATGGCATACGTGGTAAAACGCGCCCCATTATTGATATTGTAAATCTGAATCTGCTCGTATTCTCTGATACCTGACAGGTCAAGAATAGTGCCGTCAATTGCGCAAGACCCCTCATAACCCAACTCTGAACGGGTCACTGTAGCTCGGTGTAACTTTGCTTTAAGCATCGTAATTTGCATAATAAAACACTATAAATACATTTAAAAACCAGACATTATCCATTAATTACAACAGTCCATCAACTTTTTAGATAGCCAACATTAACAGTGTTTTTAACAAACAGCCCGTGCAAGCCTTGTATTTCTTACATTGTTAACTTCATAATGATTACCTTAATACTTATCTGGAAAAATAAATATTATCAATTAACCTTGTTTTGCCCAGTTTTGCTGCCGCCAGCAAAACCAAATCAACATCATCGAGTCCAGCCTTTCCTAAATCATGACTACGGCACACAGAAAAATAATCCGTCTGAAAGCCTGCTTGCTGTAAAAAACGGTGTGCTTGTTGTTCTAACTCAGCATAAGCCTGATTGCCGGACAAAACAGCGTCACGCGCAATACATAAAGCCTGATAAAGCTTGGGAGCAATTTTTTTTTCAGCAGCCGTCAAATAGTTATTTCTGGAACTCAGTGCCAAACCGTCAGGCTCTCTGACGGTATCGATACCTAGTATTTCAACGGGGATATTTAAATCCCGAACCATCGTTTTTATTATAGTCAATTGCTGAAAGTCTTTAAGACCGAATAAAGCCACAGTAGGCTGTACGATATTGAACAACTTACAGACAACGGTAGCAACGCCACTAAAATGTCCGGGTCTGGAAGCTCCGCAATAACGCTCTGAAAGCCCGGTTACCGTGATTGTTGTTTTGGCATCCGGGCAATAAATATCGGCAACCGCCGGTAAAAACAATAAGTCTGCGCCCTCGAATTCCAATTTTTCCTGGTCATCACGCTCAGTGCGCGGATACGTCTCAAAATCTTCCCCTACTCCAAATTGGGTAGGATTAACAAAGATACTGACAACAACACGATCGGCAGATTTTTTAGCCCTGTTGACCAGATGCAGATGTCCTGCGTGCAAATTACCCATGGTCGGGACAAAAGCGACGCTTTCACCGTTAGAGCGCCATATTTTAATGGCCTCACGTAAATCACAAACTGAGTTAACGATGTGCATTAGAAGCTATGTTCTGCGCTTGGAAATTGTGACTGTTTGACAGCCTGATGATAGGCATTGATGGCCTCCTCAATGCTCACTGCGTCATCCATGAAATTTCTGGAAAAACGCGGACGCTTGCCGATGCCGATATTGAGCATGTCATAAAGCACCAGCACCTGTCCATCGCAATCAACACCCGCACCAATACCGATAACAGGGATGCTCAGCCGAGCGCTGATTTCTTTGGCCAGTATCGCCGGTACGCACTCCAATACCAACAAGTCGGCTCCCGCCTCTTGCAGTTGATGGGCATCGGCAAGTATTTTTGCGGCTGCGGCTGGCTCCTTGCCCTGAACCTTATAATTGCCCAATTGATTGATCGATTGCGGCAACAGCCCTAAATGTCCACAGACGGGAATACCCTGATTAACCAAAAAACGGACTACGTCAACGCGGGAACCTTCCAGCTTGACCATTTGTGCTCCACCAATCTGCATTAACAGCGCGGCATTTTTAGCGGCAACCATTGGTGTGGCATAGCTCATAAAGGGCAAATCAGCAATGACAAACGCCCGGTGCCTGGCCTGGCTAACGCACCGGGTGTGATAAACCATGTCCGTTATAGTGACCGGAAGCGTTGTCGCCTGTCCCTGCACAACCATGCCCAGAGAATCACCGACCAACATCATATCGACACCCACTTTGTCGATCAACGCGCTAAAGCTGGCATCGTAAGCCGTTAAGCAGGTAATTTTTTCACCCAACAGCTTCATGGCAGCCAGATCATTGACCGTTAACGGTTTTACTATGGAGTCATGGGGCGTGTGATACATGTCAATCCATCCGTCTCAGTCCTGCCAAGGGACACTTGGCAATCAAATCGGTAATGGAACCTTTACCCGGCACCCTTAGTTGCGGAGCAATTTCAAACAAAGGGTACAGAACAAAAGAGCGTTCTTCCAAGCCTTTGTGGGGGACTGTTAAATCAGGCACATCAATTTCCTGTTCGCCATAAATCAAAACATCCAAGTCCAATGTTCTCGCGCCCCAGCGCTCGCCTATTCGTAGCCGCCCCTGATCATTTTCGATGGCTTGCAGACTACGCAACAGCGCCATCGGCAATAAGTCGGTTTTGACACCCATAACCGCATTGACATAATCCGGTTGATCC
>CAIQND010000099.1 GCA_903873045.1 uncultured Methylococcaceae bacterium
GCCAGAGAGCAATTTTGCTTCCCCTAAATCCCCTTTGTTTCTCTCCGATATCATTACGCATTCTACTTGTGACGATGAATTAATACTCGATTTTTATGCAGGTTCGGGTACAACGGCACATGGTTTATTTTTAAGTAATCGAGAGGATGCTGGACAACGCAAATACATCCTCGTCGAACAAGGCGACTACTTCGACACGGTATTAAAACCCCGCATCCAGAAAGTCGTCTATTCCGCCAATTGGAAAGATGGCAAACCGTGCGCCTCATCCCGGCCTTCTCCCCAAAAGGGAGAAGGCAAAGAAGCTCCCTCTCCCCTCCGGGGAGAGGGTTGGGGTGAGGGGAAGTTTAACGGCATTTCCCACGCCTTCAAAGTCCTCAAACTCGAAAGCTACGAAGATACCCTGAACAATCTACAACTACGCCGCACTAAACCACAACAAGACCTGCTTGACAGCTTGATGCAATCCGCCCAAGAAGATTACCTGCTGCGCTATCTACTGGACATCGAAAGCCGTGGCTCATTGCTATCAGTTGAGCAGTTCAACAAACCGTTTGATTGCAAGCTGAAAGTCACCGTGGATTCAGCAGGTGCATACCAAGAGCGCACTATTGATCTGGTGGAAACCTTTAACTACCTGATCGGTTTGCGGGTAAAGCACATTGACATGCAGTTGGCTAAAGGCTTTGTAGCAGTAACAGGCTGGTTGCCGACCGGTGAAAAAACGCTGGTGTTATGGCGTGACGTAGAACAGGTGGATTATGAAACCTTGAACCGTCTGTGCGACAAGCTCGCCATTAATCCGGCGGACAGTGAATTCGAGGTCGTTTATATCAACGGCGACCACAACATCCCTGCCGTCTTTACCAGCCTTGAGACTGAAGGCGGCATCACCAAAACCTTGAAAATACGCCAGATCGAGCCGGAGTTTTTAAGCCGCATGTTTGCAGTGGACGGCGTGTAATGGTTGCCGGTAAAAAGCCGCCCAAAACCAATGATATCGATCTGATTAAACCTGTTATGCATGGCGAATTAATGGATCGCGTGGTCAGTATTTTGGACCAGGCGCGTGCCAATGTCGTGCGAGCGGTCAACAGCAATATGGTCATTGCCTATTGGTTGATTGGACGTGAAATTATTCAGGCGCTGCAAAAGGGCGAAGAGCGTGCTGATTATGGCAAACGGCTACTGCCGGATTTGTCGCAACAGTTGACGCAACGTTATGGCCGAGGCTTTTCTGTCACTAATATTCGTTATTTTCGGCTGTTTTATCAAGCCTATTCACATCGTAAGCCGGAAATTCGTCACAAGGCTTGTGATGAATTTGAGCAGATGGAGGTAATGGAAACCTTGTTGAATACCATAGATGACTTACAAGGGTTTTCTGATCAGTTGAGCTGGTCTCATTATCGAACGCTTTGTAGCGTTGAAAATCTGTCAGAGCGTTTATTTTATGAAATTGAAGCCGAGCGTGGACACTGGACTCAGCCCGTTATGGAGCGACAAATTCATAGTCATTTATTCTTGCGTTTGCTAAAAAGTCGCGACAAAGCAGGTTTACTCAGGTTGAGTACCGAGGGGCAGGTCTTGAATCGCCCCTTGGATGTTATCAAACATCCTTATGTTCTTGATTTTCTGGATTTGCCAGAAGCCGAGCGCCTGCACGAGTCAGATTTGGAAGCGGCCATTCTTGAAAAACTGCAACCGTTTTTGCTTGAATTGGGCAAAGGCTTTGCGTTCGTAGCACGCCAACATAGAATCACTACAGAGCATCAGCATTTTTATATTGATCTGGTTTTTTACAATTTTTTACTCAAGTGTTTTGTATTGATCGATTTAAAAATGGGGCGATTGACTCATCAGGATGTCGGGCAAATGGATATGTATGTGCGGATGTTTGATGAACTACGGCGAGGTCAAGACGATAACCCCAGTGTTGGTTTGATCCTGTGTGCCGAACGTGATGAAGTGGTAGCCCGATATTCGATGTTACATGAAAGCGAACAGTTGTTTGCCAGTAAATACATGCTCTATTTGCCTACTGAAGCAGAACTTATGGCAGAACTTGCAAGGGAACAAGCTATGTTGCTTGGGCAAATCAAACAAAAAGATAATGAAGCCGATGAGTAAAAACACCAAACGTAGTTTCCACCTGGAGCTGGTACTCAATCAGTGGATGATGAGCTTTTTTAGTGGTGGCACCTTACATGCGTTAAAAGAACGCTTGAGCGAAGACCGGCACGAGGGCATTGATGAGGATGGTCAAACCGGATTTTTCCATGCCTTGCAGCACAATCTGTTCGGGGTGGATCGCATCAGCCAGCAAGACCTGCTCCGTTACGACCTGAACATTGTGCAACATTGGAACGCCATTACCGGGCAGCGTAACAAGGTTGAGGGCACGGTACTCAATATGAAGTACTTCCAGTATCTCTCGCTGTTATTTACCGAGATTTATCTGGACTGGTATTTTAATCAACGGCAACAATTACTGGATGGCCTGAATCAGAACTTGAAGGCTTACAACACCCAACAAGACGCCGCGCATCATTTTCAGTCTTTTGATGCTGATGAATTAAACAAGCTGGCCTTCTGGAATGCCACAGGGAGTGGAAAAACCTTACTGTTACACGTCAACATCAAGCAGTATCTGCATTATTTTCAAAACGGTAAAGCAAACGCATACCCTGACAAGATTATATTACTGACGCCAAACGAAGGTTTATCCGCGCAGCATTTGGAAGAATTAAAGCTCTCTGGTTTTAACTTCTGTCATTTATTTACTAAAAACCGGGGTGATCTTTATAAAGGCACCATTGAAGTCATCGACATCAATAAGCTGGGCGATAAGATGGGCGATAAGATGGGCGAAAAAACCGTCGCCGTTGAAGCGTTTGAGGGTAACAACCTGGTATTGGTGGATGAAGGACATCGCGGCACAGGGACAGCAGCCGGCGCCTGGATGAGTCGTCGTGAGGCCTTGGTGCGGGGCGGCTTTGCTTTTGAGTATTCCGCTACCTTTGGACAAGCCGTTGCCAAAGGCTTAACGGTGCTAAAAGCTGAAGAGGATGTGCTTAAGAAAAAAGCGAAAGTGCTGTTTGAAACCACCAACCTAAAAAAACTGGACGATGGACAACTAGCGCAATTGACGCTGACCAGTGATGATAAACGTCGCGCCCGTATTCTGGCAACGCGGGAAATTTACGCCAAAAGCATACTGTTTGATTACTCCTACAAGTTTTTTTACGAAGATGGTTACGGTAAGGAATCGTTGATTCTTAATTTGAAGGATGAAGATTACGAACAAGAGGCTATTAAACGCCAATATTTTACTGCTTGCTTGCTGAGTTTTTATCAGCAGCAATACTTGTGGAATATAAACCGCGACAAGCTGACTGATTTTAACATTGAAAAACCGTTGTGGGTGTTTGTCGGCAATACTGTTTCTGGTGAAGATTCAGACGTTCTAAACGTGCTGAAATTCTTGGCTGGATTTCTCAATGACGAGCAAAAAACCAAAGAGTGGCTAAAAGACTTGCTGACTAATACCGCACGCTTGCTGGATGCCAAAGGCCGTAATATTTTTTCAGATCGTTTTACGCCGTTGATGCAACACAGTGCTGACGAGGTTTATTCTGACATCCTTAAGAAGCTGTTCAATGCTGAGGCACGGCAACGCTTAAAGGTAGTTAACATAAGGAGCAGCAAAGGCGAGTTGGCTTTGCGTGTCGGCGAGGCCGAGCCGTTTGGCCTGATTAATATTGGTGATGATGCCGGTTTTTTTAAAGAGGCTGAAAAATCAGAAAACGTAAAGTTGTTTGATACTGAGGCAGATGACTTTGGTGGCTCGCTGTTTGGAACGCTAAACAGTAAAGATAGCCGGTTGCATATCTTGATTGGTTCTCGAAAATTCACGGAAGGCTGGAGCAGTTGGCGTGTGTCCACCATGGGCTTGCTTAATATGGGTAAAGGTGAAGGTTCGCAAATTATCCAATTATTTGGGCGTGGTGTGCGCTTAAAGGGTAAAGACTATTCACTCAAACGTAGCACCGCAAGCCAACGACCCAAAGGGGCACATTTGGAGCGACTGGAAACATTAAATATCTTTGGTGTTAATGCGGGCTACATGGCTACTTTTAAAGAATATCTAAAAGAAGAAGGCGTGACGACAGCGGATGAAATGATCCAGCTGGATTTCACAACCCGACCTAATATGCCAAATAGTACACTTAAGACGCTGGCACTTAAAGACGGTTACAAAGATAACCAGATTAAAGGCTTTAAGCGTACCCACTTTCCTTATCTTTACGAAGTGCCTGCTGAGTTTGTAGGAAAAATCAAAACTGCCCATATTGATCTGGATTTATACCCAAAAATTGAGGCGATGGCGGCGGGAAAGAGTCACGATGGCGGCGCACCTTTTATTAATCTACGCCAGACCGGCAAGATAGGCTCCGATACTATGGCACTATTTGATTTCGACCGGGTTTTCTTAAGTGTTCAGGAATTTAAACAACTGCGTAGTTGGAGTAACTTACGACTGGAACGTTCGCGTTTAGTCGAGTTTTGTCTAAAGCATAATGCTTGGTACACGCTCTATATTCCGGAAGCCGAGCTGGTTATTAACAGCATCGCCGATATTAACAAGCAGGAAGATATTCTTATCCGCTTGTTGCAAGACTACACAGACCGTTTTTACAAATCACTGAAAACAGCTTACGAGGGTCAGTTCTACGACATTGTTAGCGTACAGGAAGATGATGATACTTTACTTAAGGTCTATCACTTCGAGATTGATAACAACGAGGACGGGGAAGCTTACGCGAAACAAATTGAAGCCCTTCAGGTATTGGTAAAAGACGGCAAGATAGGTGCAGCCAGCCAGTGGAGTGCCGGCCAGATGGTAGCGATATGTTTTGATCGCCATTTATATTACCCCTTGCTGCATTATCCCGAAGGTACAGTGCCCTTAAAAATGAGTCCACTGGCATTTGATGCGCCCAGCGAAGTGACGTTTGTGCGTGACCTTGAAGCATTCCATAAATCGCCCTTAGGACAGCAAGTTATTGGTAAGCGCAGCCTTTACTTGTTACGAAATGCCGATACCAAAGCCAAAGGACTAGGCTTTGCCTTAGCCGGTAATTTCTACCCGGATTTCTTATTATGGTTGGTGGACGATGAAACCGGCGAGCAGTGGTTGAATTTTATTGATCCAAAAGGCTTGCGGCAAATGAGCTTGAACGACCCCAAGCTTGGGCTTTACAAGGAAGTTAAGATAATCCAGGAAAAACTGGGCGACCCCAAGCTGACCTTGAATGCCTTTATTGTTTCAGGAACGCAATTCAGTAGCCTGTTAAATGTCTCCTGCGAACAAGCAGACCTGGAAGACCGGAATGTGTTGTTTATGAATGATGGTGGGCAAGTTTATTTAAATAAAATGTTCGAGCGGATTATATAGACGCTTCAACGAGTGTTTATTAATTGTATTAGTTCAGACTTGATGTGTCAGTTTCAAAATATGCTTTGTATTGAACCTGACACTGACGATCTCAGTTCGGAAAAAACCTGCCATTGAAAATTGATGATTAAGGATAATCAAATATTAGTCGAAAACTGTTGTTTATACGCATTGACATATTATTCAGTTTGCACAAATTATCGCTATAAGGTATTTTTACTGATTTAGGTTGAAAAAATAATGTATATTATTTAATTGTAGATAATAACTTGTTATGGATTTTAGGTTAAATGAAAATAGAAAATATTCCCTATGATTATTATGTGGTAGAAGCTGGGAAAATTCTTAAAAATTATAATGAGGTAGTTGATTGGCTAAATTCAATTGGCTTCATATATTCAAAAACAAGATTTGGTGGCTATAAAAAAATAATAGAAAGTTTTCTAACTGGCTCAATGGAAATTAGTAATACTGAAATTGAAATTGAGTCAAGGCTTCATGAGTATTTAAATGCGCACTCTGAGCTCACTGAAATAACACGGATATATAATGATGTTTCAAAATACCAAGTGTTATCTGATTACACTGTGCAAATGAAAAAGGTTATGTCGGGTCAAGCTTTTAGGAATTATTCAGAAAAAGACCAATCAAGAGATTTTGCTTTTGAGTTAACAATGGCCGCTAGGTTTATTCGAGGTGGTTATAATGCAGAATTAAACCAGTTAGCCGATATAGCCGAGTAGGCCGGAATAAGACCACCCAAGCGTAGCGCGTGGTGGCGTTTCCGGCAATTTGCCGGAAACGCTTGTTCTTGGCTAAAGCTCGAAAAGCCTTATTCCGGCCTACCCGGCTAAAATCCAATGAGGAATTAATAGCCATGTAGGTCGGGTTAGCTTATCGAGCGTAGCGAGATAACGTAACCCGACATTTGCGGCTTCGATGTGTCGGGTTACGCTATCGCTAACCCGACGAACTTTGTTAACTTTTCGTGCCCGATATTTTTGCGTTAAAACGCACGAATGGCATTGAAAAAATCTCTCGATATTCTGATTTTGACCGTTGGGCAATGAAAAGAGGCTGCCCAACATGACTCAATCAACAATCAAACTAACCGGATCAGTCCACACGCCCGCACCGGCACTGCCAATGCCTCTTATCCGTACCCAATAAGTTTGCCCCGGCATCAAGCCTTCCAACAAAATATGCGCGGACGTTAACGACGACAGC
>CAIQND010000100.1 GCA_903873045.1 uncultured Methylococcaceae bacterium
AAAATAAGATAAACGGCATTCTTTAATTTTATTTTATGAGCATAAAACACTCCGGCTCCAATGAGAATAAAGCCCGTAAAGAACCTAAGAGCGCTATGAGTTAACATTTCCAAGTTCATTAAATGCAACTTAAACGCTGCATCCATAAAATAAAGCAGCATAAGTCCTGCAAGGGTGACGATACCGATCAATTTCATAGCATCCTTTGGTTAATCGTTATTAAGTAATTTTAATCCTGGCGGTAATGCCTCACCAAAGATCTGTTTTTCTTCTTTTTCATCCAATTCTTTAACTTGCTCAACCATTTCTATCCAAGATGAAGGGGCTTTACTGAGTTTAAGTTTGGCTATGATTTGCAAGCGCACAGCATCATCAATATCCCGTGCTCGATCGCCACTCATGCGGGCAATAAGCGTTGCAGCAAAACCCGCATGCGGTGTTTTTTTCCAATCTTCCGACAAAATCTGAGTCAGCCAATTACAAACAACATCAGCTGGAATAACATTGTGGCTACTACCATGAAAAGGCATTCGCGCTCCGATACGCCCAACGGCCCACCAGGTCTGGGTGGGTTCGCCGGCTTTTTGCAAACGTTTTAAAAACCAATCGCCCAATTGTATTTTCTTGTCTACAGGTAAGCGTTCCAATACCGCAGCAAGACGCACCATATCATCATAACCACGATTTTTGATTTGCTTGGCAACGCCCGGCTGTCTTGCGGCTGCGGGGTTTATAAACTTGGCAATGTCGGCAAAAATGTGTTCCTGCGCAACGACCGGCAAACCACCCGCAATGCGCCGCCACAACGTCCACCATTCCGTCCAGTTTTGAGTTTCATTAACAAACTGTATGCCTTGTGGGTACAGCTTCCAGAGTTGTTCTACCCGCCAATCATCCAGCGGATAACCAAAACCGGGACGTAAACAAAATCCGGCCAGACTTAGCCAGACTCTTTCGTGATTCTCTGAGCGACGATGATATTTAGAGCCTTCCAGCAAGGTACTAAACAGTGCTCTTAGCAAAGGCGTTTCCCATTCAGTACGCGCACTTCCCAACTGTTTTTCCAAATCAATACGTAAATTCTTTACGGATTTAGGATCTATGTGCCGGGATTTTGAGCCAAAAATACTGTGTATATTTTCTACCGCCCCCTTAAATTGGGGCGGCAATGCCGCGTCCAGTTGTAATCCCGCCACGCCTTTCTTTCTGATTTGAAATTCAACATTCCAGCGTTGCTTGGGGTTTTCAACGGACACGCACTGAATTTTAAGGGTGCCCACTTCCGTTTGCGTAACGGCTAACTGCACAATGGCTTCAGCGTTGGGTTTACTCTCATCGCCTTCAAAAGCCACCGCCAACGGCGGCAAAGAATGAAACAGTTCGGTTATTTCAGTGACATCACCCGATTTATATTCGGTGTCACCGGTCGTTGAGGCCAAGTGAAAACGCACGGGCATACCCAATCGCAACGCAAATTGTCGATTTTTTAAAATGACTTCATCGCCTTCTTCACTGCCTCTGGGCAAAATACAAATGCCTTGCTGCTCCGTTGAGTTATCGGTCTCAACCAGCAAAAAATAACTCCGCGCCGCGCCGCCGCCAATTTTAAGTTTTTTATCGCGCCTGGCGATGGCGTAACTGACCGCCCCGAAGGCAACGGCCAATTCGGGGTGTTTATTTTCCAGCAAAACCGGCGGTTTGGTGCTCCATGAATTAAGCAACATCACCAGTCTCTGGGTAATGGGTTGACTACGAAACACGCCACCGTTAAGTAACAGCGCATCAGGCACCCTGCCCTCACCTTTTAATGCATCACTGGAAGCGGCTGCGTGCAATTTTAAAAACGCTGCAATATGCTTGCTGATGGCGGGTTCTGCGGCATAAGGAAGGCCAAACTCAACCACTCCGCTACGCTTTCTGTCCGGAAGTTCATCCAGTGTTGATAACGGGAAAAATCCATCCAGGGTCAGGGTTCTGACTTCTTCGCGGGTGAATACCACTGAGCGGGAACTGCCGATTAATTTTGAACCGCCGCCCAGCAAAGTAACGGTGGTCTGCTCCGGTGCATCACCAGCCAGCAGGCGTTCTTTGGCCAGTCGGCATTGCTCGATGAGTTGTGATAAGTCAGCAGCAGACAAGCGTTTTTCACCCTCAATCAACCGGCTTTCAGCCAAATGAGCCAAGGCCAGATCAATGTTGTCACCGCCCAGCATGAGATGATCACCGACACCGATACGGGTCAGTTTAGGCTCATGCTCGCCTTGCTCTACTTTGATTAGCGTTAAATCGGTGGTGCCACCACCGACATCACACACCAGCAATAAATGTACATTAGCCAAGGCCTGTTTAAGCGTGTCTGTATTGCGCCGTAACCAGTCGTAACAAACGGCCTGTGGCTCTTCGAGCAGTCTAACCTGAGTCAGTCCGGCAACTCTGGCGGCTTCCAGCGTCAGCGATCTTGCGGCTTCATCAAAGGAAGCGGGAACGGTAATAACAATATCCTGTTGTTCCAGGGGCGCATCAGGAAACTTGTGTCCCCAGACAGTACGAATATGCGCCAGATAACTGGCACTGGCATCAATCGGTGAAACTTTGCTGATTTCATCGCTGCTGCCCCACGGTAAAATTTCGGCACTGTGATCAACTGAAGGATGTGATAGCCAGCTTTTAGCGCTGGTAACAAAGCGCCCTTTGGATTTGGCACCTAATAACCGTGCGGCCTCACCAATAACCGGCGCTTCATCTGAAGATGACGCGTCCGTGCGGTAACTGGGGAAAGCAATATCGGCAGCCGATAACTCACCCGGTGCAGGATGATAACGTACCGACGGCAACAACGGTCTGGCTGCGACTTGCCCGGGTGCAATCAACTGTTCAATAGGTAACAGTTGTATTTCCTGAGGCGTTTTTTGAGCGTCACTGTAGGAGACAACCGTATGGGTTGTGCCTAAGTCGATGCCGACTACATAAAAGGGGGTTTTGTTTTTCACAATAAGTGTTATGTTTATATATTAAGTTCACCACAAAAAAGTGAATGAATAGTAAGTTCATTCAAAAACATTTCCAGCCATTTGGGTGATTGCCATGGCTTGTCTTTTAAATAGTGTAAAGTTTTTTTGAAAACAAGGTCTAATTTTCTTTATGATGCCCGGCTTATTCACGATAAAACACGAAATAAATTAGTACATTATATTAACTTAGCTATTCACCCTTTGGGCATAGTTATCTACACAATTTTTTCGCATAATAAAAACAATGAGCTGAAAACCATCAAGCTCCCTCTCCTGCTGGAGAGGGGTGAGGAGAATAAAATCAAGCAGTTATATTCCCCCTCATCCCAACCTTCTCCCTCAAGGGAGAGCATAGCGAGGGTTCAGGAGCTGGTACTTGTGTAGATACCTATGCCCCTTAGGTGACGGCTTACAGCTTGGTGTCTCTTTGAAATTTTTCGTGCTCCCCTCGACTACGATCAGGACAGGTTTTGTGTTTTTCGTGGACGAAATGATTTTTCCATGTTTGTGAGTGAACTTGATGAGTATTATTAAATTGTTACCAAACGCGCCACAAGATTATAATGTTGTTACTCTTTTTTTTATTCAGTAGTCAAATTAAGACTTAATCCAACTATTGGGTTAAAATGATAAGGATAATAATCCTACCGTCTTTTGGTCGGCGTTTCATTTTTAAATCGTGTGTTTTTCTGAGGTCGTTGTATGCGTAAAAAACTTATTACCTTTACCGGGGGTGCAGCACTGCTCCTTATGCATGCCTGGAGTCAGGCTGCCACTGATTTGCCACCTTCAGCCAAGGTTGATTTAGGCCCGGTTGAAGAAGTCTGTTCTGAATTTACTGATCCGGCATGGCGCAAAGAACAGGTTATTGATGGCGTGACCATACAAGAATCAAAGCTCTGTAACCCCGACAATCCGGCTGATATTGCCGCCTTTGTTAAGGGCACTAATGGCGTTTCAATGGAAACCCTGATGGCAACACAACTGGCCGCTGACGCCGTTACGATGTCAGACGATACCGACGGTGACGGCGATCCTGATAAAATCATTATCAAACTGGAAGTCGTTGAGCTTAACGGCCATTCGCC
>CAIQND010000101.1 GCA_903873045.1 uncultured Methylococcaceae bacterium
TATTGAAATTTTCGCCCCCGAAAACTTGGTGGAAATTATTTTTGAAACCATTATGAAGGTTGCCCATAGCGGACAGCATGGCGACGGCAAAGTGTACATTTTAGACGTGCTTGAGGGTGGCCGAATCAGTAACGGTAAAAGAGATCCCGATTTGGGGTAGTGTTGAGTAGTTAACCGGCGTATCAAAAAAATATCGCCACGAAGAAAATGCAAAAAATTAGGGTGCCATTCATTGTTGCACGAAAGCAGTGAATGGTTCTTTTATAAAACGCGACTAACGTGACACCAACGGGATGCATTGATGCTAAGAGCTACTACTTAAGGTAAGTTACGCAGGCTGTCTTTAAATGACGATTTACCCTATAATAGCCTTTTAGTACGATACTATTTATGAATATTTTGGGGCTGTATGACCACTAAACTACCGACGAAGCTTGGAAAGGAGCCGCTGATAGACGTAGTTTGTGGCGTAAATTTTGATAGTGATACCCCGGCTGAGACTTTGTTGCCGGGTCTGCTCTTGCAAAAGCTTGTGGGTAAGCAGCCAAAGTTTGAAACATTGCCAATGGCTCAGCTACCGCAGGCATTACGTGATAGCGATGCGAATCTCAAGAATGCCCCACTTATGCGTATCGTGGTTGACGATCAATTTACGATTCTAATAGGATCCAAGTGGTTAGGTGTGGGTTGTCAGATGCCTTATGCAGGCTGGTCGGCCTTTAGTGATATGATTCTGGCAGTCTTTGGTGTTCTTTCTGATTTGCCGGCTGTGAATGACATTAATGGGCACTCCCTGAAGTATGTCGATTTCATTAGAGGTCAGGTCGATACAGAATCTCTTTCCCGATTCAACCTAGACGTTAAAATCGCTAACCGAAAATTATCAAATCAAACAACGCATCTCAGGATGGAGATAGATGAGGCTCCTTTTCTGCACGCTGTTACTATCATGCACCCAGCTACCGCGACACAACCTGATGGAGAGGCTTTCGATGGTGTACTAGTGGATGTTGATACGTATCGGATAGAAAGATTCACAGTTGGCGAATTTTTGATGCAACTACCAGATTTACTTGAGGCGATTCATATCGCTAATAAGGCTTTTTTCTTTGACTTGTTAAGCAAAGCTGGGCTACAGGAACTGGATCCTCAATATGATTAATACTGCTCTTGTTGTTAGACAAAAGGGTGTGTCTCAAGTATATAGCGATTTACCTGTACTTAGTCAATACGCGAAAGATTGGATCCATCTTCTTGAAAATACTTCTAGCCAAAGAATACATCAACGGGCAATACATTCCACATTTGGTCAAGTTGAAGTAAACTTTCCGACAAAACTTGGTCCTGTATCAATAAGGCTTATGTTGTCCCGGCCAGCTGTTTTGTCAGAATGGGTTGCGCGCGTATTGCAACTTACCATCGACGGACACGAAGACATGGCACTCAAGGAGATTTCTCTGGCAACAATGCGATTCAAAGCCAAACAAGAGTTTTCTAAGTTAGAAGATGACTTGGCAAGTTTCGATCTTAAAGCACTTCCTGACATTGTCTTGGTTGCGCTGCTTCGGAATACATTTTCGGTGCGCTCGCAAATTTCGTGCTGGAATCCATTAATCGCTCAAACTGAGCGAATCCTCCAAGAGCGAGAAAGAGATTCGCGCTCCTTGCTACGCGGTCTGAAGAGCTATTCGTAATTTGATACGATTAGCCCCACTTACTCCAGAATCATGGCCTGATGAATCAATGCGCTTTGCGCTTATGATTCAAATTTCAGATCCTTTCACCAGGCAGCTTCATACTGCAGCGTTGTATAGGTTCGAAAACCGTCTGATGATCGGGGATCTTCAAAGCCATTTGCGTACACGACGAGCTGAAGTTCGACCTTCTAATAGCCTTTTTTGGATCGCCCTTGATCTCAATCAAGAGGATCAGCGGATATTAGCAGCAACGATTGATACGTGGCTTGATGAGAATGAGGGCAAGATTCCTTACTCGGTTGCCCACCCTGGTGGAGTCGTATTCAAGGACAACGCTTGGGTCGGTAATGAGCCGGGTCAAGGACTTACCTGTGCTACATTCATTGTGGAGTTATTCAACGAGCTTGGAATCCCATTTATAGATGTAGAAACTTGGAAGCCTCGAACCGGAGATCCTGAATGGGCGGAAAGAATCCTTGCGATGATCTCTAATTCAATGTCACCGGAGCATATTAATGCGCAATTGGCTAAAATTGGACAAACAATTCGCGTACGTCCTGCTGACATAGCTGCGGCCGGGCATCTTGTTCATCAGAAGATGGAAGTCCCGCTTGACTTCGATGATGTTGACCCACTTTCAGCGTGCATTGAGGTGGCTTTGTTAGGCTAGCAGCGCGAAACCCATCGGATAAGGAATCAATTATGATGGGTTTCGGCTATCGCCTTTACCCATCCTACCATCCCACGCGATTGACACTATAAACATTTTTGTTTACCATTTAGTTTTTATTTTAAGGAAGAAATATGAAGAATAGTGAGTTCGCAAGGTGGCTAAAATCTCAGGGTGTTATCTTTAAGCAGGGTAAGAAGCACACTAAATTGTTTTTAAATGGTAATCAAAGCACATTGCCGAGACATGCAGCAGAAATAAACGATCAATTGCGCAAAGCTATTATTAAACAGCTTGGGCTAAAAGAATAGGAGTTATGAGATATGCGTTATCCAGTGAATATAGAGCCTGACGGTTCTGGTTTTTTTGTAAGCTTTCCTGATATTCCAGAAGCTTTAACGCAAGGTGCGACCATGGAAGAAGCTTTAATAATGGGTAAAGATGCCTTAGAAACAGCACTAGAGTTTTATTTTGAGGATGAAAGAACGGTTCCTTTGCCATCCCAGCCAATACGTGGACAAACAGTCATCGAGCTAAGCCCTTCTCTATGGGCCAAAGTTCTTTTGTTAAATGAAATGATTTTGCAGCATGTGCGCCCTGCTGATCTCGCGCGTAAATTATCTATTAGACCACAGGAAGTCACAAGGCTTATGCAGCTTAAGCACCCGACAAAAATAGATACAATTTCCAATGCTTTTAATGCGATTGGAAAAACATTAGAGCTTGTTATTCACTAGCCATTAGCAGCAATTCTCATTATGGAAAGTAGTTTAAATTCAATGAGATAAATTTAATTTGTATTTGGCTTTGATGTTTTCTATCGCAGACATTGCCAGTCCATACTAATGAATGAACTTAAAATTCAGGCTCTACAGTCGAAAGCCGCATGAATCCTACATTCTGGTAATCGACATTTTTGATTGAAATGCCTGGTTTTTTCAAAAACCGATGAAGCTTCATTTTTAATAAGCTTAACTATTTGATTTTTATTAAATTACCATAATGAGAATTGCTGAGCCATTAGCCTCGATATAACGTAGTGGAATCGAGGATGATCGAAACCTAATTCCTTTATTCCGTCTTACTCCATCGAGGCTACATGACTGCCTCGGTTGAAGTTGATAGCCAAGAGTAGGATGGGTAGAGCAGCGCGAAACCCATCGCATAAGGAGTCAATTATGATAGGTTTCGGCTATTGCCTCTACCCCATCTTACGCGCTTTTGTTAGTCAATTGCCTTGGTAGATTATTTACAGCAATTGATTTGTTCAGGTTATTTTGGGACGGCGACTTAGTGCTTTCTATCCTTGGTTTTGTGACTATTTAGTTTTTCTTGTGATAATGGATTTAATGATGAATATTTCGGTTGAGGCGTTTGAATTTCGTAGATTAATGTCAAAAAATAAGGATGCGATGTGTTAGGGCATCCTCTATTTTGGTTAGTAGCAATTATATTTGTGATATACATGTTACCAATGTCAAAGTTATTCCTGCCAGTAATGTTTTTGTTTTTTTATTGTTTGGCATTTCTTTTACCAAAGTAGCGCGTAGGCAGGGGTGATGTAATGAACTGGGCTGATGAAAATAAGCTATTATTTGCAGTTCTGTTGCAATGACGCAA
>CAIQND010000102.1 GCA_903873045.1 uncultured Methylococcaceae bacterium
ATAAAGATGAATTTGCCCCGCTTGTAACGCATCAAAAGCCATATAAAGCGTCATGACTTTGGTGAGCGAAGCGGGATACCATGAATGTGTTGCATTTTCTTCGTGCAATACACTACCGTTATCCGCATCGATTATTATGGCGGCATGTTGCCCATAACTGGATGCAGGTACCATCAACAACCAGACAGACATCAAAATAAGTAGTATCGATTTCACAGTATTCATTTAAAAAGAGGGTCTCTAATAGGTTATGGTGGGTATGTTTACTGACTATGGACTAGTTAGTTAAGCTATTTCCTGGGTAATCAATTGAATAATCAAGTTAATTCAGGGTTGGCTGACGAGTGCAGTTGATTGCGGTTTTTTTAAAAAAACTACAATGACAGGCAAATACAACAAAGGGGGGAATGCATAATCTAAATCATACAAGGATAAAAACAGCCCGTTGGCTATACAGTAATAAATTCAGTTAACGCCCATAAGCAGTGGTGGATCGCTATTCTATCAAATGACGCGCGTTGATAAAACGGTATTTTATTAAAATAGCCACAATTATCAACGGATGGTTAATTTCTTGCCACAATTATAAGGCGCTTTGCCGAAGCAAATTCCCCAATAACTACCAAAGTTACCTTCTTCATCGGTTTTCCAGTTTTCTGAAAACGCTTCAAATACAACCCCTGACTTGTTATTTTTAGCCAGTTTTTTAAAGGTTGATTCAACAACTAGTGCTTGGTTTTTCTTGTTTGCAATACCGCAATGCTCTCCGGTTTTATGGTTGATTTCAGTTCCTCCTTCCGGGCCATTGGGCCAGCCAAACTCAGTGACTATAATCTCTTTACTGGGATAAGTCCGGTGAACATCTTCGACGCGTGCAAGATGATAGTCAGCGGCTTTTTCTGCGGGTGTGCAGGTATGGCGGCCGGAAAACTTGTTTTCCCACCAAGGAAATATGTTGATGCCTATCCAGTCAACCTTAACTCCAAAACCAGTCTGCGCACAGGTCAAGGATCGATTGCACCACTCCCACCAAGTATCTATCGTAGTAATCGGCTGAGTCACACCGGCTTTACGCAAGGCATCAATACAGCGGGTGATTTCACCATCAAAAGCATAAGCGTGACGGGTTCTTACTTCGGAACCGCAGCTTAGTTTTATAATGGTTTTCGGGAAGGTCTTAGCCACTTCAATACCTTTAACAATCGATTGAGAATTAACGGCTACGTCATCATCCAGCCAGAGAATGGCAATAACTTTAATATGTCGTGCTTCAGCGGCAGTAAAAATAGCGTCCAGTCCGTTAAGAACACCGTAAGTCATAATGCAACGAAAATGCGTTTTTTTAATGAGGGTGTCCAGTAATTCATTGATTAATTCATTGGAGGGATGCGCTCCATAATTAGGATTAAACTGTCCAACATAAGGGCTAAATGCAGCACATTGCAAAGACTCTTGCTGAGGATTTTTAATCTGCTTGCGGGCAGACGCATGATGACTATAGCTTAACAGCGTGATAGACATCATAAATAATAACAAATGCTTCATAAAACCCTCATAAAAAAACAACTCAATGGGACAGTCAGTCGATGCTGTCTGCGACTATAATAGGCGATTTTTATTTTTGGCTGTGAATTTTATTAACAAATCTAATGTTTCCAAGAACCCCTGACTCACCATTCGCTTATTTTTTCTAGTCGTTAGTTAGTACAATACTTCAGATATTTTTTGTAATCATTTGATTTTAAAAAGATTTTAAAAGCATTGCTTAAAAAGCTAAAGTTGTTATTTTTTCAAGTAGTTATCTTTCTACAGACTGTCATTTTATAAAAACTGTCCGATGTATTGTTAGTAAGGTTATTTCTGAGAAAGATCTTACCCATTAGACGAATCCAATCGCTTGCTTGATTGGCAGCCATTCAGAGCATATCAAACCACCATCAAGAAACAACAACTTACGACGGATTGAAAATATAATCTTCCGGCTAATTTTGTTAGATAATAGCCGGATTTTTATTAATTTCACTTTTTAAATAATGTACCCTCTATGA
>CAIQND010000103.1 GCA_903873045.1 uncultured Methylococcaceae bacterium
ACCTTCAAAACAATAATCAGGATGAAAGCTGGCTAGCTGATAAATACCCTCGTAGTCTTCTACCAGCAATAACTCTTCAGCAAGTTCAACAAAATCCAGGTAATCGTCAAAGCAGATAAAAGCCTGGTCATAAATAATGAGCGTGGTTTCAATGTCGGCATCGCTATTCAAACGATCACATTCCAGAATTAAATTTGATAGACAGCTTTCAATGTCTGTGTCGTGACTGGCGACAAAACGAATACTGCTACGCTCCAGTTCACGTTTGGCGAACGGACAAATACTGTATTCAATAATGATGGTTTTTAACCAGTTTTGGGTGGCTACTATTAATTGTTGGTCTTTATTATCCATGGCTTACGGTATTTTACGATGCATCTATATAGGTTGTCGCTATAATAGCAAATTTTAAGTTAACTGCCTTCCCAATCACAAAAAAACATGACCTTATTATTATTTAAATTACGCGGTGTACCCGAAGATGAAGCGGATGAAGTCCGCGAATTATTAACTGCGCAGGACATTGATTTTTATGAGACATCTGCCGGTAACTGGGGCATGTCTATGCCGGCGTTGTGGCTAAGGGATGCGGTTGATCTGGAAAAAGCAAGGTACTTGCTTAACGATTATCAACAACAACGATTTCTGACTTCGCGCGAGGATTATTTGCAGCGAAAAAAATCCCATCAGCAGCAGACTTGGCTAAAATCGTTTAAAGAAAAGCTGTCACTGTATTGTGCTTATCTATTTGCGATGGGGCTGGTTATTTATGTATCCGTTAAATTGTTGCTGGAATTGGGCTTGTAAGGGTGGGTTAAAATGAGACAGTGTCACCAATTAAGGTTAGAATACGGCGATAAAATCACGGAGGTATGGTGTTGGCAAGCATATCGGGTGAATAAACCAACTATAACAAAAGGACAGCTGAATGACTGAGATAACTGAAGTACCGAGTCCTTTTTGCGGTATTGGCACGGATGATTTGATCATCAGGGTTGAGGGTGTATCGCTAAAAGTAATTGAGAATGGCTGTGCGGTTAATACGCCGGCATTTGAACAGCCGATTACCGACACCAGTGCCCGCGTTGACGGCAAAGCCGTGAGTCTGGAGGTTGCCATCGCCAAGGCTGCGGCTTTATTAAAAGACACGCGTCTGCCGGTAATAGGTGGTTGTGCGACGGATGTTAACGGGATGCGCGGCTTGTTGGCCTTGGCTGATCGTTGCGGTGCCGTGGTCGATAATATTAATTTTACCGGTGCCCGTAATAACTTTTTGGCGCTGCAAGATTCAGGCTGGATGAACACCACGCTGGCGGAAGTTAAAAATCGCTGTGATTTTTTACTGGTAGTCGGTACGGATTTGGAAGCTTTTGCACCGCGCTTTTTTGAACGTTATCTGTGGAATAAAGAAGCCATGTTTCTGGATGATACCCGTCAGCGTAGCGTTATTTATTTAGGCAAAGCGCCATCGGGTGATGCTTCAACTTCACCCAACGGTCAAAAAGCCCAGGTGTTTGAATGTGCTATTGAAGATTTGCCGGAAGTTGTTGCCGTATTGAGAGCGTTGGTAAAAGGGCTGCCAATACGCGCTACTTCGGTTTGCGGAATAGCGGTGGCTGATCTGCAAAGTATTGCCGATAAATTTAAAGCGGCCAAGTACGGTGTAGTGACTTGGGCTGCGGGTGCTTTGGCATACCCTCAGGCAGAATTGACCGTGCAGACAGTGTCAGAAATGATTAAAGATATTAATGATCAAAATACCCGCTGCTCCGGTTTGCCGTTGGCAGGTAAAGACGGCGATCAAACCGCCAATCAGGTGTGTGGATGGACAACAGGCTATCCGGCACGCACCCGTTTTAGTGTGGGCTATCCTGAATATGACCCATTTTTAAACGATAGCAATGTACTACTGACAAACGGTGAAGCGGATGCGTTGGTTTGGGTGCATGCCTTTAATGTTAAGGCAGTACCGCCGATAACGGCATTGCCCACTATTGTGGTCGGTCGCTCAGGCATGATTTTCGCAAAAGAACCTGCCGTGTTTATTCCCGTCGGTACACCGGGTATTGATCACGCCGGTCATGCCTATCGCATGGATAACGTGGTTGCCATTCGCTTAAAAAAGTGTCGCGATTCCGGTTTACCCAGTACGGCTGACGTACTGAATGCCATTGAACAAGCAATACAATAAATTTAGGTTGGGTTACTTTTAAGGAAACACCATGCTATTGACTTCTGTTACCTGCAAAGGGCAAATCACTATTCCCAAAACTATTCGTCAGCAATTAGGAATTCGCAAAGGCTGTAAAATACAACCCACTGTAGTAGGCGACCATATTAAATTACACCTTGGTGAGGTAATACATGAACTGCCCAGCACTGGTTTTGCCATGTTAAAAAGCAAGCGCATCGCCGTGCCAGCCGATTTTGACCCTGCCAGTTTGTTAAACCTTTTGACGACAAAAAGTTTGCCAAACGTGCTAAGCGTCTTGGTTTAAACCCTGCCGTGATAGTGCCAAAATAACTACGTTGTCTTTTATAGCGCATTCCGCCTAATTCTAAACTATCGGCTAATACGCTATACTCCCCAACAAAAAACGCGTTTTAAGGAAACACCATGTTAATAAAACTCACCGGCGGTAAACTCTATGATCCTGCAAGCGGGATCGATGGACAGCTGCAAGATATTTATATTCAAGAGGGGCGGATTGTTAAAGCGCCGACTGAGGCGCTTCAAATTGATAAAGAATATGATTTAAAAGGCAAAGTCGTCATGTCCGGCGCGATTGATATGCACACGCATATTGGTGGGGGTAAAGGCAACATTGCTAGAACTTTGTTGCCGGAAGATCATCGGCAAGATCCCGTCCACCGCAGCGACATTACCCGTTCCGGTTGTGGTCATGCCATGCCCAGTAGCTTTGTAACGGGTTATCGTTATGCGGAAATGGGTTATACCGCCGGGTTTGAACCGGCTGTACTGCCGATTAATGCGCGGCAAGCGCACATGGAAATGGCGGATATCCCGATTCTGGATAAAGGTGGTTATGTCATGATGGGCAGCGATGATTATTTACTGCGGATGTTGACGGCCAAAAAAGACCAGAAAGCCATTAATGATTATGTGGCCTGGACGATGCATTCGGCCAAAGCCATCGGCGTTAAAGTCGTTAATCCCGGTGGTATTAACGCGTTTAAATTTAACCAGCGCCAACTGGATTTGGATGAGCAAAACGCACATTACGGCGTGACGCCGCGTGACATTTTACGTGTGCTGGCAACGGCCGTTAAAGAGATTGGTGTGTCGCATCCCCTGCATGTCCACGGCTGTAATTTGGGTGTGCCCGGTAATATGCAAACCACGCTGGACACCATTCAGGGCATCGGCGGCTTGCCCATGCACTTGACGCATATTCAGTTTCATAGCTACGGCACCGAAGGCGATTTTAAATTTTCCTCCGGCGCGGCGCAGATTGCCGAAGCGGTCAACAAGAACAAAAATATCACCATTGATGTGGGCCAAATTCTGTTTGGTCAAACCGTTACGGCATCGGGCGACAGTATGCGTCAACATGCCAATCATAAACATGCCAGTCCTAATAAATGGGTCACTATGGATATTGAATGTGATGCGGGTTGCGGCGTGGTGCCTTTTAAATACAAAGATAAAAATTTTGTTAATGCCTTGCAGTGGGCGATTGGTTTGGAAACCTTTTTATTGGTCGATGACCCATGGCGTATTTTCCTGACGACTGATCATCCTAACGGTGCGCCGTTCACCAGTTATCCGCATTTGATACGTCTGTTAATGGACAGAAGTTTCCGTAATGACGTGCTGTCAACCAT
>CAIQND010000104.1 GCA_903873045.1 uncultured Methylococcaceae bacterium
ACTTTGCTCCTTCTCCAGCGGGAGAAGGTTGGGATGAGGGGGATTAAATAAGGATTTTCTCCACTTTAATTTCCCCTCTCCCAACCCTCTCCCGCTGGAGAGGGCTTTAAGTAACTGAGCAACCCAATCTTTTAGTCGCTCCCCCAAGTAGCGGATGCGCCCGTGCGCTATTTATTCTTGGAGGCCGACTTGCTGTTTAACTAAACTACCACGATTTAATATAGAATAAGGTCTTTTGCTTTAGGCTTGTTGATGCGTATTCATTCACTCCCGATTCAATTGGTTAACCAGATTGCCGCTGGTGAAGTGGTCGAAAGGCCTTCTTCTGTGGTTAAAGAGTTGGTTGAAAATTGCTTTGATGCCGGGGCGGGACACATTACTATTGAGATAGAGCAGGGCGGCGCTCGATTGATAAAAATCAGGGACGATGGTTGCGGGATAGTTAAAGAGGATTTATCGCTGGCTTTGTCACGCCATGCGACCAGTAAAATTGCCACTTTGCAGGATTTGGAACAAGTTGCCAGCATGGGTTTTCGGGGTGAAGCGCTGCCCAGTATCAGTTCTGTCGCGAGGCTTACGTTGATTTCGCGGACTGGTGATGCAAAGTGCGCTTGGTGTGTGACGGCAGATGGTTCTGAACAAAATTTTGATCCGCAACCTGATCCGCATCCGCAAGGCACGACGGTTGATGTGCGTGATTTATTTTATAATACGCCGGCCAGGCGCAAGTTTTTAAAAACCGAAAAAACTGAATTTGCCCATATTGAAACGTTAATAAAGAGAATGGCGCTGAGCCGGTTCGATATTGGTTTTACGCTGTTACATAATCAGAAAGAAGTGCTTAATCTTAAACCGGCCGCAACGGATAACGCACAAGAACACCGAATTGCCGGTATTTGTGGTTTAGCTTTTATTGAGAATTCGGTCAAAATTGATTTTGCTGCCTCAGGTTTGCAATTAACCGGTTGGGTCGGTTTGCCGACTTTTTCCCGTAGTCAACAGGATATGCAGTTTTTCTATGTCAACGGTCGATTGATAAGAGACAAGTTGGTCTCGCACGCGGTTAAGCAGGCTTATCAGGATGTTTTGTTTCATGGACGGCACTCTGTTTTTGTCTTGTATTTGACACTTGATCCAACGCTGGTTGATGTTAATGCGCATCCGGCAAAACTGGAAGTGCGGTTTAGAGAAGGCCGTTTGGTGCATGATTTTTTATTTACAGCGCTGCATCGGTCACTGGCTAATGTAAGACCCGAACACAGCGTAGTGAGTCTTGATAGCAACGTCAGCTTACCCTTAACGCCTGACGTAATCGTTGAGCAAGCACGCCCGAATTTTGATCAACAACCTGGTTATAACCAAAGACCCCCTCAGCAAACGTCACTGCCTACGGTAGCTGAAACAATAAGCGCTTATGCATCATTGTATCCGGAAGCGTCGGTTGTACAAAAACAGCAATCAACACCACCACTAACGTCAACACAAGATACGCCGCCACTTGGTTATGCTATTGCGCATTTGCACAATATTTATATTCTGGCTGAAACACCTAAAGGCATTATTTTGGTTGATGCTCATGCCGCTCATGAACGGGTGACTTACGAGCGCCTGAAAAAGCAATATCAATCAGGCGCGATACCGCGTCAACCTTTGTTGTTGCCCATTAAGATAAGCGTCAGTTCAGCGGAAGCGGATTTGGCCGAGCAGGAACATGAGTTCTTTGGTTCTTTGGGCTTTGAGCTTAACCGATCCGGGCCAGAAACTATTATTCTTCGTTCAACGCCGGCTTTATTGGGCACCATCGATAAAGAACAATTGATACGCGACGTACTGGCTGACATCACCGAGCACGGTATGAGTCAGCGTATTCAGGAGCAATCCAACCAGTTGTTGGCAACTATTGCCTGTCATGGGGCGGTTCGTGCACGTCGCCGTTTGGGTATCGATGAAATGAACGCTTTGTTGCGGGATATGGAGCAAACCGAACGGATAGGGCAGTGTAATCACGGTCGACCGACCTGGATTGAATTATCAACGAATGATCTCGATAAATTTTTTATGCGCGGTCAATAAGTGATGTTAGTGGCGCACAGACAAGAATCTAGCATCATGCAAAAACAAGACCTTCCTCCGGCCATTTTCTTAATGGGGCCAACGGCTTCGGGAAAAACGGCGCTTTCTGTACAATTGGCGCAGGCATTGGGCGGAGAAATTATCAGTGTAGACTCTGCTTTGGTGTTTAAAGGCATGGATATAGGCACGGCCAAGCCTACGTTGGAAGAACGGGGCGGTATTCCACACCATTTGATAGATATTTTAGATCCATCAGAAGCTTTCTCGACTGGTCAGTTTAGAACACAGGCACTCGATTTAATGGCCGCTATAACCCGGCGTGGAAAAATACCGATTTTAGTGGGCGGCACCATGCTTTATTTTAATGCACTATTCAATGGACTTGCCGTATTGCCGGAAGCCAATCCGGAGATCAGAGCCAAACTGGATCAGGATTTGGAGTGCTTGGGTAAAGAGGCGTTGCATCAACGCTTGGCGGCTATTGATCCATTGGCGGCAGCAAGAATTCATCCGAATGATCCGCAACGCGTCCAACGCGCTTTGGAGGTTTACGAAATCAGCGGCAAACCGTTATCTTCTTTTTTTAATGCCGCGCAAGGCGAAGACTTTCCGTATCAAAAAATAAAACTGATTATTGCGCCGCCAGACCGAAAAATTTTGCACGACATTATCGCCCAACGTTTCCGACGTATGTTGGAGCAAGGCTTTATCAATGAAGTGGACGCGCTTTATCAACGGGGTGATTTAACCGAAAAAACCCCCGCCATTCGTGCGGTAGGTTATCGGCAAGTCTGGGCTTATCTGAAAGGTGAGGATAATCTTGAAAGCATGACAGAAAAAGGCATTATTGCCACGCGGCAATTGGCCAAACGCCAGTTTACCTGGTTACGTCGGGAAACTGATGCGATTGGTTTTGAGAC
>CAIQND010000105.1 GCA_903873045.1 uncultured Methylococcaceae bacterium
CCAACGGCCTGTTTTTAAGCGGTTTTATGAGCATCGGTTTATTAACATTGACCGGCAGGAATGAGTCAGTCCGAGCTAAAATTGATAAGCAGTCTCAAGCTCTCAAAAAAAGCCGTAAGCGACATATCGCCAGTACTCATCTGTTCAGAAAAATGGTACAAACGCAGACCGCCATCGCTTGGCGAGCCGATCCTGATACGCTCAGATTTTTGTTTGTCAGTGATGAAGCCGAGCGTTTATTGGGTTATCCGCCTAGGCAATGGCTTAATGAAGTTGATTTTTGTCAGCAACATATTCACGAAGATGATCGGGATTTCGTTATGGCGGCGTATCAAGATATCATCAGAAATCAACACAATCACGAAGTTGAATTTCGTATTATTGCCGCCGACGGCCATTGTGTCTGGGTACGTAACTTTGTTGATTTAACCAAAGAGAACGGTAAAGTAACCGGGTTATTTGGTTTCATGGTTGATATAACCCGGCAAAAACAGACCGAAGAACAATTGCGCTTGGCAGCCACCACGTTTGAAAGTCAGCAAGGCATCATGATTACCGATAAGGATTTTAAAATATTAAGGGTCAATAAAGCATTTACCGAAATTACCGGCTATTCCCAAGAACAAGTTCAGGGCAGAAACTCAAGAATATTATCCTCCGAGCGACATGACCCCTTGTTTTATCAAGAGCTCTGTAAGCAGTTACAAATGTATGGGCGCTTTGAGGGCGAGATTTGGAATCGGCGAAAAAACGGTGAAATCTATCCGGAATGGCAGACCATTGCCGCAGTAAAAAATGATGCAGGTGAAGTGAGCTATCATGTTTATATGTTTTCGGATATTACCGAAAAAAAAGAGGCTGAAGGAAAAATTCATGCAATGGCTTTTTATGATCCTTTAACCCAATTACCCAATCGGCGTTTACTATTGGATCGGTTTGACCAAGAGCTGGCCAGTGCGAGAAGGCACAGGCAATATGGCGCTGTTATATTTTTTGATATAGATCATTTTAAATTACTCAACGATTTACATGGGCATCGGGTGGGCGATCAATTACTTGTTCAATTTGCCAACCGACTGACTTCAGTACTTAGAGAAGAAGATACCCCAGCCCGGTTGGGCGGGGATGAATTTATTGTATTACTGCATGCCACTTCAGAACATTTAAACACGGCGGCTGATCAAGCCTGGGCGGTTGCTGAAAAAATTAAAGACACCTTAAATGAACCGTTTATACTGGGTCAGTATCAGTATAAAATATCAACCAGCATTGGCATTACCTTGTTTCCGGATAATCACGAAAGTCCTGATGACCTTCTGCAACAAGCTGATGCCGCCATGTATCGTTCCAAGGCCTGTGGTCGAAATAGGGTCAGTTTTTTTCACTCCAGTATGCAAAAATCCGCAGATTTACGCTTAACGGTTGAGCAAGATCTGAGGGTGGCTATTGAAAATAACCAATTTATAATGTGTTATCAGTCGCAAGTGGATGCCGAAGGGGCTGTAATAGCTTCTGAAGCCCTGATACGCTGGAAACATTGGGGAAAAGGCTTACTCTTACCCAAAGATTTTATCCCTGTTGCCGAAGAAAGCAGTTTGATTCTGACAATAGGCCGATGGGTATTGATGGAAGCCTGTAACCAGATTAAAACCTGGCAAAATATAGGTATTAAGATACCTACCTTATCAGTTAATATCAGTTCTCGTCAATTTAGGCAGCAAGACTTTGTCAACCAAGTAAAGTATGCAATAGACACCAGTCAAATTGCCCCCCATTTACTGGGAATTGAATTAACTGAAAGCGAGTTGATTGTTAATATTATCGATACAACAGCCAAAATAAAGGCCTTAAAAGCACTGGGCATTTCAATTACCGTGGATAATTTTGGCACGGGTTATTCTTCTTTGATGTATTTAAAACAGTTGCCGATTGATACCTTAAAAATAGACAAGGAGATCATCAAAGATATTTTAACAGACACCAATCATGCGGCTGTTGTAGAAACCATCATTGCTATGGCGCGACATTTAAACATAAATGTGGTTGCTAAAGGCGTGGAAACGTCAGAACAATGGGCTCTTTTAAAGCACCAAGGATGCACGGCTTTTCAAGGTTATTATTTTAGCACCCCCTCCCCCGCTACGGATTACACTGCAAAGTATTTGTAATGTTTTTTCTGATTGGCAAACCTCAACAAGCAATAAGCGTAGGCCGGAATAAGACCGCCCAAGGTAGTGCGTGGTGGCATTTCTAATACTCTCGTTCGGATGCCGGAAACGCTTATTCTAGCTTGCGCTCGAAAAGCCTTATTCCGGCCTACGCAGTTTTTTCCGGGATCAAGATGCTGACATACCCATGACACAAGGCTTCTTCATGGTGATCAGCCGTTAAGCTTTTTTTATGGCATCCCTGATCTGCATAACAGCCAACTTGTTTAACTGCCCTACCCTGTTATGTCCCTGACATAACGCGCCTCTAAAGCCGAGATAATCAGGCTGGTAAAACATAAGTTCGGGTATATCTTCCAATCGCAGCGAGCCGGCCAGTCCACAAAGCATTTGCAGGGCTTTGGCTTGTGCAACAAATTGGGTAATGTCCGTTTTTGCCATCACCTGCGTTAATGACCCTTGCTGTTTATCCATAGTATCCAGCATAACGCCGGTAAAACCGGCTTCTTTCAAACTATCCATAATGGTAAAATCAGGTTGTGTGTCGGCAAATAACACCGCGATTAACGCATGGTTTTTCCGAGTTAACAGCGACAATTTTTGGGCAGTTCCTTGCCAGTCATTACC
>CAIQND010000106.1 GCA_903873045.1 uncultured Methylococcaceae bacterium
CTTAATATCAAAATCAACACCTAACGCAAACAAGCCACAAACCTTAGAAACAGCCGAAGCAATGCGTGCAGACTACGGCGCATTTCTTTACCGTCTTTCCCATCCGTTAGGTGAATTTGTCATCGACCAGGCTAAAGCACTAGACACGCCGCCTGCACGCGTCGTTTTTAATATCAGCCAGCATCCGACTCGCCTGCATGTCATAGAAGCACTGCGCGGTAAACACGGCTATTTAACCTTACAGACACTGGCAATAGAAAGCTATGAACGTGAAGAACACCTGCTTTTCTCAGCGATTGATAGCCAAGGCTTGCCCCTGGAGCAAGAAACCTGTGAAAAGCTGTTTAACTGTGTTGCCGAGAACGCCGGTTTAGCCGACATACCCGAAGCGATTAACCAGCGCTTGGTCGCTGAAGCACAACGGCACACCCAAGCCACTATTAGCCAATCACTGGAAACCAACAACAAGCACTTTAATGAAGCGCGTGAAAAGCTTGAAAAATGGGCCGATGACTTGGTACTTGCGGCTGAAAAAGCACTCAAAGACACCAAAGAGCAAATTAAAATCCTGCAACGGCAAGCGAGGCTTGCCACCCATCTTGACGAGCAGCATGATATACAGCAAAAGATACAAAAGCTGGAGAAACAGCAACGTCGCCAACGACAAGAGATTTTTCAGGTCGAAGACAGTATTATCGAAAAACGCGATGACTTGATAGCAGCCTTGGAGCGACGCCTTACCCAAAAAACCGAAGCCGAACGGTTATTTATTATAGAATGGGCGGTAATTTGAAGCCCTTCGTGGATAAAAAATAGAACCTGACAGGAAAACACTATGCCAACGGTAAAAGAACAAATGTTTGAGGTCATTAACAACCAACCCTTAGACGCCTCCTATGACGAAATATTACGCGAACTTGCCTTTGAGCGCATGGTTAACCGTGGCCTTGAAGACTCTCGCAAAAACAAAACATTGAGCAACGATGAAATCGAACAGCGCATTCAATCATGGCAATCCTGAATTGGACCTATGAAGCAGAGCGATGGCTGTGTGAGATTCATACCTACATCGCAATCGACAGTCCTAAAGCTGCGAATCAAGTCATTACCGGTATTTATAAAAAAGCTCAATTGCTCAAGGATTTTCCGGAAATCGGTTATCAATACCGAACCGAACCGGAAGGTGACATTCGTATTCTGCTCTACGGCCATTACCGCATTGCTTACCTAATCAGGTCTCAACAACAGATCGACATCTTGGGGGTATTCCATGGTGCCATGGCTATTGAAAACCACCTTAAGTAAAGTAACTATTCAGTCCCCCTCTTTGAAAAAGAGGGGTTAGGGGAGATTTTATTAGATAAATCCCCCTCAATCCCCCTTTTTCAAAGGGGGAGGTGAATACTTACTAAGTAAAATGGGCGGTAATTTGCAGCCCTTCGCGGATGAAAAATAAAACCTGATAATCATGATGCTATTGCCATCAACAACACCTCTCACGCATCTCGTAAGATTTGCGCACCATGAGAGGTTACTTTTCATCGGTAACAATCAATACTCTATCAATCCGATTATTTACAGGATAAATCATGATGAATGCCCTTACTTTCAGCTATGCCCGCAAAAACCTTGCTGAGGTTATGCGAACCGTCAGCGACGACCACGCACCTGTCGTAGTCACCCATCAAAACGCTAAACCGGTAGTCATCATGTCGCTTGAGGATTATCAAAGCCTTGAAGAAACCAGTTATTTATTAAGAAATCCAACAGGCGCACACAGATTACTTGAAGCTGTTGAAGAATTACGCGCCGGCAAAGGTGATATCAGAGAATTACTCAATGATGATTAAATTCGCCAGTAAAGGTTGGGAAGACTACCTTTACTGGCAAGCAACAGATAAAGCCCTGCTCAAACGCATTAATATGCTGATAAAAGAAATTGAACGCGAACCTTTTACCGGCAAGGGCAAACCAGAACCTTTAAAGCACCGGTTATCAGGGTTTTGGTCACGTCGTATCGACGCACAACACCGCTTGGTTTATAGCTTTGAAGCAGATACCTTACTCATTGCACAATGTCGGGATCATTATTAAGACTTAAAATCACACAGCTACCCCACACACTTCAAACGCTGTACCCAGTCGCACTGACAGTTGTTGCAAATTTTGCAACAACTGTCAGTGCGGGTAAAACTTATCAAATCGAACACATTCACGCGACACACTAACGGAACTAGCCATGAGTAAACACGACGACCTTGTTAAAAAATTAAAAGAAATATTCCAGATTGATAAGCCTGAACTGGATTTTGGCATTTATCGCATTCTCAATGCGCGTGTGATTGAGATTAATGACTATCTGGAAAATCGTCTCAAGTCTAAAGTGAGTGCAAGCCTGTCAGCCTCGGGTGCGGTCACTGTGGATGGCGTGCATAAGGAATTACAAGAAAAAGAAGCACAATACCGCGCTGATGGCATTGATCCTGAAACC
>CAIQND010000107.1 GCA_903873045.1 uncultured Methylococcaceae bacterium
TTGCGTCAACAAGTGGCTGATTTGGCGTTAAGTGCTGCAGAACAGATTCTGGGTGCAGAAATTGATAAAGCCAAGCACCAAGATATCGTTAGCAAAGTCTCAAATCAATTAGGATAGGCAGCATAATGAGCGAACAGGCAACATTAGCAAGGCCTTACGCAGCCGCAGTGTTTAAAAGAGCCAAGGAAACTGATACGACCGCAATCTGGTCGCAGAACTTGGCTTTTATGTCGGCTGTCCTAAAGAATGAAGATATTTCTGTGGTCATTGATAACCCCAAAGTTAATAAAGAAAGGTTATCAGCACTGATGCTGGATATTTGCCAAGAGCATATTAATGAAGAGAATGAAAATTTTCTAAAATTGCTGGTTCATAACAATCGATTAATGTTGTTGCCCGTTATTGCCAAGCTTTTTGAAGCTTATAAAGCAGAAGACGAGGGTTATGTCGAGGTTGAAGTATTTACGGCTTACGCGCTCTCAAAAGAAGCAAAGCAAAAATTTACGACAACACTGGAAAAGACTCTAGGCAAAAAAATCCTTATGAATGTAGCCGTGGATAAGTCATTAATTGGTGGTGTTCTCGTGCGAGCGGGCGACAGAGTCATTGACGGATCTATTAAAGGCCGGCTTCAACACATGCAAAAAGCGCTACAGTGAAAGTGAGAAAAAGCACATGCAACTAAATCCATCTGAAATAAGTGATCTGATTAAAAAGAAGATCGAAAACTTCGACTTAAGTGCCGAAGCGCATACAGAAGGTACCGTAGTCAGTGTGACTGACGGTATTGTAAGAGTACATGGTTTATCTGAAGCTATGCAAGGCGAGATGCTTGAATTCCCGGGAAACACCTTTGGGATGGCTCTTAATCTTGAAAGAGATTCAGTGGGTGTGGTGATATTAGGTTCATATCAGCATATCACTGAAGGCGATACCGTAAAATGTACCGGAAAAATTTTGGAAGTACCTGTTGGTGAAGCATTACTGGGGCGTGTAGTTGACGCACTGGGTAATCCAATTGACGGCAAAGGTGCAATTGATACCACTGAAACGGCTCCTATTGAAAAAATCGCACCGGGCGTAATTGCCCGTCAGTCAGTTGATCAACCCGTACAATTGGGCTTGAAATCAATTGATGCGATGATTCCAGTCGGTCGTGGACAGCGTGAGTTGATTATTGGTGACAGACAGACCGGTAAAACAGCGATTGCGATTGATGCCATCATCAATCAAAAAGGCACAGGCATTAAATGTATCTATGTCGCTATCGGTCAAAAACGTTCATCCATTGCCAACGTGGTTCGCAAGTTGGAAGAGCATGGCGCAATGGCGCATACCATTATTGTTGCGGCATCAGCGTCTGAATCAGCGGCACTGCAATTTATAGCACCGTATACTGGCTGTTCAATGGGTGAGTTTTTTAGAGATCGTGGTGAAGACGCCCTGATTATTTATGATGATTTAACCAAGCAAGCGTGGGCTTATCGTCAGGTTTCGTTATTGTTACGTCGACCACCCGGTCGTGAAGCGTATCCAGGTGACGTGTTTTATTTACATTCGCGTTTGTTGGAAAGAGCCTCACGTATTAACGCAGCTGAAGTTGAAAAACTGACTGGCGGTCGGGTAAAAGGTAAAACCGGTTCATTGACGGCATTGCCAATTATTGAAACCCAAGGTGGTGACGTATCTGCTTTCGTACCGACTAACGTAATCTCTATTACGGATGGTCAGATTTTTCTTGAAAGCAACTTGTTTAACTCAGGTATTCGTCCGGCTGTAAATGCTGGTTTGTCGGTATCGCGAGTCGGTGGCGCAGCACAGACAAAAATCATCAAGAAATTAGGTGGTGGTACCCGTCTTGATTTGGCGCAATACCGTGAGTTAGCGGCTTTTGCCCAGTTTGCTTCGGATTTGGATGAAAGCACCCGCAAGCAAATTGAACGTGGCCAACGAGTTACGGAATTAATGAAACAAAATCAATATTCGCCGATGTCGGTCGCGCAAATGGCGGTTTCATTGTTTGCTGCTAATGAAGGTTTCCTTGATAGCATAGAAGTAAACAAGGTTCTGGACTTTGAAGCTGCCTTACAGTTGTACATGAAATCAGAGCAATCTGAATTAATGAACACTATAAATGCAACTGGCGATTTTAGTAATGAGATTAGCAGCGGAATAAGAACTGCTATTGAAACTTTCATTAATACTCATAGTTGGTAAAAGGGTCTTCAAATGGCTGTTGGTAAAGAAATACGCACAAAGATCGCGAGTATCAAGAATACTCAAAAGATCACTCGGGCAATGGAGATGGTTGCTGCGAGTAAAATGCGTAAAACAAAAGACAGAATGCAGGCAACAAGGCCCTATTCTAAAAAAATTGGCCAGATTATCAAACATTTGGCTCAGGCCAACCCAGAGTATAAACACCCTTACCTGATTGCACGCGATGTTAAGCGGGTAGGGATTATTTTGGTAAGTTCTGATAGAGGCTTGTGTGGTGGACTGAATTCTAACTTGTTCAGAAAGACGCTAACCCAGTTAGTGCAATGGAAGAACGCAAATATTGAAGTCGATGTTTGTACCATTGGCACAAAAGCTTCAGGCTTTTTTAGTAACCTGAAAGTTAATGTGGTCGGTCAGGTTTCTAAATTGGGTGACGCTCCGCATCTCAATGACATAGTCGGCGTCATTAAAATAATGCTGGATGCCTACCAAGAAGGCAGAATCGATGAATTGTATGTGGTTAGCAATGAATTTGTGAACACCATGACTCAGCGACCTACTGTTGAACAGTTACTTCCTGTAGTCGCCTGTGAGCTTGACGAAAATCTGAATGGTCATTGGGACTATATTTATGAGCCTGATGCTAAAGAAGTTTTGGATCATCTATTGACTCGTTTTATCGAATCCAAAGTTTACCAAGGGCTGGTTGAAAATAATGCCTGTGAGCAGGCAGCCAGAATGGTGGCTATGAAGAGTGCTTCGGATAACGCAGGCAATCTTATTGGTGAGTTGCAATTGATTTACAACAAAGCCAGACAAGCTGCGATCACTCAGGAAATTTCAGAAATTGTTGCCGGTGCCTCTGCTGTTTAAAGCTCTCTTGAGCTTAATCGAAGGCCCCAAGCAAAATGACACAACACTTAGAGGACAACTCAATGAGTTCGGGTAAAATCGTTCAAATTATCGGCGCGGTCGTTGACGTGGAATTTTCACGTGCAGACCTGCCAAAAGTATATGATGCCTTAAACGTAGAAGGCAAAAATCTGGTATTGGAAGTACAACAGCAATTAGGTGATGGCGTAGTCAGAACCATTGCCATGGGTAGTACCGATGGCTTAAGTCGCGGTTTGCAGGTTACCAATACTAATGCACCTATTTCTGTACCCGTGGGTAAAGAAACTTTAGGTCGTATTATGAACGTGCTGGGCGAACCCATCGACGAAAAAGGCCCTATCGGCGAACAAGTTAAATGGGGCATCCACCGTGAAGCACCCAGTTATGCAGAACAAGCGGCTGCTAACGAATTGTTGGAAACCGGCATTAAAGTTATCGATTTGGTCTGCCCGTTTACCAAAGGTGGTAAAGTCGGTTTATTCGGTGGCGCGGGTGTTGGCAAAACCGTTAACATGATGGAGTTGATTCGTAACATCGCTATCGAGCACAGTGGTTACTCTGTGTTTGCGGGTGTTGGCGAACGTACTCGTGAAGGTAATGACTTCTATCACGAAATGACGGATTCAAACGTAATCGACAAAGTATCGCTGGTTTACGGACAAA
>CAIQND010000108.1 GCA_903873045.1 uncultured Methylococcaceae bacterium
AGAAGGTTACAACTATTTCCGTAAACGTCTGACCGAAGCACGACGTGATGTAGAGCACGGCTTGGAAATTACGCTGGACTGGTATAAAACCCGTGAACAGCAAGACCGCATGGTGCAAATTTTAAAATTTAAACTGGATGTCTTGTGGACGATGGCAGATGCCATGTATATGGCTTATATCAACAATATGCCTCCGTATTATCATATTGAGACTTAGCTTGCTTTGGTTTTGATACAACAGGAAAGATGCGATGCAGTGGTCAGAAGTAATTGATAATCCGTATTTTAAAAACTTGCCTTTTAAGATTGAGTTAAACCGCTATGGAAAAGTTGAAATGACCCCAGCCTCGAACAAACACGGACGGTTGCAGTCACTTATAGGTACATTGCTGGAGCGCAAACTCAAAAAAGGCGAAGCACTCACTGAATGCTCATTGCAAACCACAGACGGGGTAAAAGTCGCCGATGTCGCTTGGTGTTCCAAGGCATTTATCAAACAATATGGTTATCAAACACCTTATTCCCACGCGCCTGAGCTGTGTATTGAAATCGTGTCGCCTTCCAACTCAAAAGAAGAGATGACCAACAAGGTGCAGCTCTATTTGCAGGCAGGCGCAGAGGAAGTTTGGATTGTATGGGAAAATGGTGTTGTTGATTATTATGACAAGACGGGGAAATTAGAGCAATCAACTTACGGCATCAACGTAACAATTCCAATGAAGTAGAATAGAACCCTTCACGCCTACCGCGCTAAACCGCTGGGCACCACAACCAATCACATTCGCCAACGAATACATTATGACTACAAAAATTGTACTCTTTAATCACAAAGGTGGGGTAAGCAAAACGACAACCACTTACAATCTAGGATGGATGCTGGCTTCTCTGGGGAAAAAAGTATTGCTTGTAGATGCTGATCCCCAATGTAATCTCTCAAATTTAATTTTAGGCGAAGATTTCGAAAAATATTATTTTGAACCTGCAACTCAATTTCAAAATATAAAAGACGGCGTAAAAGTCGCTTTTCAAGGAAAACCAAAACCCATAGAAGCCGTTTCCTGTTTCAGCCCTGCGGTCAATGGTAATTTGTTTTTATTGGCTGGACATGCTGATTTAAGTGAATATGACGCATCATTGAGTTTTGCCCAAAATTCAAACAATGCCATTACTGCACTTGAAAATTTACCTGGTGCATTCAATGAGTTAATTGGGAAAACAGCGGCAAGATATAATATTGATTTTGTTTTGATTGATCTTAACCCTGGATTAAGTGCTATTAATCAAAATCTTTTTATCTCCAGTGATGCTTTCATTATTCCAACTAATCCAGATCCTTTCTCAATAATGGCGCTCAATACCCTTTCTGTTGTTTTGCCCAGATGGGTTGATTGGGCAGAGAGAATGCGCCCATTGTTTGCAGAAGCAACCTACCCGTTGGCAAACGCACAACCTAAATTCATCGGTGAATTAATCCAGAGGTTTAATATAAGAAAAGGCAAAGCCGCAAAACCTTACCGAGACAATATTAGCGAAATAAAAAATATTGTACGCGAAAAATTTGCCCCAGAAATCGCTAAACATCACATGCTTTTCCCACAAGAAGTTTATAGTGAAGTTGGCATTCCCGATGATTTCTGTCTATTGGAGTTAAAGGATTTTCAAGGATTGTTGCCAAAGTCTTATGCTGCAGGCGTACCCGTATTTGCATTAACAAAAGAGCAAATAGCAGAAACAGGGTCTGTACTACAAGGTTTAGAAACCAATAGAGATAATTTTTATGCGGAGTTCAAGGGGTTAGCCGATAAAATCATTAGCTTAGAAAAATATGCAAAAGGCGTTTGAGCAATTTAACAGCAATATCAAAGCTGTTAATGAAATGGATGCCCTCTATCATCACTTAATAAGTGATTTGAAACTGCCTAATGATTTATCTGATATTTTAAGATCACAATTAGTTTACGCAGTCAGCGCCTTAGATAAACTGACACATGAATTGGTTAAAATTGGCATGTTGCAGGCTTTCATAAATCAACGCACTAAAACAAATAAATTCAATTGTTTTTCTATTTCTTTAGAAACTTACAATAAAATTCAACAAACCAGCCAACAACAACCGAATATCTTGCAATTAGAAACCCCAGAATATTTTTTTGAACAAGAAATTATTGTCAAACATAAATATTTAGCTTTTCAAGAACCCGATAAAATAGCGGATGCGTTAAGTTTGATTTGGGAAGAAAAGCAGAAATGGCAAAAAATAGCATTGCTGTTTAATGCACCTGACGACGATATAAAGAAAAAATTAAAAAGTATCGTTAGCCGAAGAAATCTAATAGTTCATGAAGCAGATATTGATTTACAAACAAATTCACGTAATAGTATCGATGAAAGCGACGTAAAAGAAGCTGTAGATTTCATTTTCAAACTTGGCGAAAATATTTTCAAATGCTGTTGCGTCAATAGTAAAGATATGAGTCGATAATAATAACTTGATTGGTGCATATCGATAACTCATTAAAAACAACTATCGAAATATTGGGATTCATTCTTAACTCAGCCTACTACAAAATACTAAACATGACCATAAACCCCAAACTACCCATTCAATTTTCCCGCACCCACCGTCTGCAATGGGAAGAAGCACAACAAAAAAACGTCATTCTTTACCCGGAAGGCATGGTGGAACTCAATGAAAGTTCCGCTGAAATTCTAAAACTCTGTGACGGCACCCGCAATCTTGCCCAAATTGTCAGTGATCTGGAGCAAAAATTTTCCACGTCGGGTCTTACCAACGACATTACCGCTTTCCTGGAGGTTGCTTTACAAAATGGCTGGATTAATCAAAACTAACCCTTCGACTACGGTCGGGGCAAGCATTACACCGCCACGCTGGTTACTGGCCGAGCTTACTTACGCTTGCCCATTACAGTGCCCTTATTGCTCTAACCCGATTGATTATACAAAATATCAAACTGAATTAGATACCGAAGACTGGAAGCGCGTACTGACCCAAGCCCGCAAAATGGGTGCGGTACAGTTAGGCTTTTCGGGAGGTGAACCGCTCACCCGCAAAGATTTAACCGAGCTGGTTAAACACGCCAGAGACTTGGGTTATTATTCCAACCTGATTACGTCAGGCTACGGACTGACCGAAGAAAAAATCATCCAGCTTAAAGAAGCGGGACTGGATCATATTCAAGTGAGCATTCAGGCCAGTAGCCAAGAACTAAACGACCATATCGCCGGTACCGCTTCGTTTGAACACAAAAAACAAGTGGCGCATCTGGTAAAAAAACACGGCTACCCGATGGTGTTATGCGTGGTTATCCACCGCGAAAATATACACCAAATGCCGGAAATTCTGGCCATGGCAGAAGAGTTGGGCGCTGACTATCTGGAACTTGCCAACACCCAATATTACGGCTGGGCACATGCCAATCGTGATTTATTGCTGCCTACCCAAGCACAGTTTGAAAAAGCCGAAGCCATAGCCCAGGCATTTAAAGAAACCGTTACGGGTAAAATGAAAATTTATTATGTCGTACCGGATTTTTATGAAGATCGACCCAAAGCCTGTATGAACGGCTGGGGCACTACCTTTTTAACGGTCGCACCGGATGGCGTTGCCCTACCCTGTCATTCTGCACGTGACCTACCC
>CAIQND010000109.1 GCA_903873045.1 uncultured Methylococcaceae bacterium
GAAAGTCTATAGGGTCACGATAAATAGAGACGCGATAAATCGCGTCTCTACGGTGACAATACCTGTATATTGCCGCCCATGTGTGATTCATAGTTTAAGGTAATTTCCGGAGAATATTTTACCCATTAAAAGTAGAATTTTCTCAATCAAGCAAGCGATTGGATTCGTCTAATGGGTAAGTTATTTCGCAGAAATCACCTTAACAGTGATATTTTTTGATACCAATGTCTTGGACTATTTTGCAATTAACCAAGACACAAAAAAGCAAAGCTTAGCACAGGCAAGTATCCAGCAATCGATTGAAAATAAAACACTCGTTATATAACCACTGGTAATGATTAATATACTATGCACCCTTTAAGTAAAACGCCGGATACTGACGAATATTACCAGCGCCTGATTCAACAGGGTGAGAACGCTCGGGTGGAATTTAAAACCAGCTTTCAGAAAGAACTTATTGAAACATTGGTTGCTTTCGCCAATTCTAAAGGTGGCTTGGTATTAGTCGGAGTCAGCGATGCCTGTCAAATCACGGGCGTTGATATTAAAACGGAAACTCTGCAAGGTTGGGTTAATCAATGCAAGCAGAATACAACTCCCAGTGTTATTCCCGATATTGAAGTTATCGTGCTTGACGGCAAAACAGTGGCAGTGATCAGTGTAGATGAATATCCCGTTAAGCCGGTGGCGTGCAAAGGTCGGTATTTTAAGCGTATCGGCAATGCCAATCATCAAATGTCGCCCACAGAAATCTCTGATGCCCACATTAAGCTGATCAACTCAAGTTGGGATTACCATCCTGACCCTGTCCATGGACTCGACAGTATTTCTCAGACTAAGGTGCAAGCCTTTGCTGATGCACTTTCGCTTAAAGCCTCTTTTACGGCGGTGCTGGAAAAGTTTGAACTTATCAAGGATGAGCGCCCCACTTTTGGTTGTCATTTATTATTTTCAAAAAATGATGTGTTGCTTAGTACTATCGAAGCCGGTCGGTTTGCAACACAAACTGTCATCAAGGACAGCATCACCAGTAAAGATTCATTGATCGAACAAGTTACGCGGATTATGGATTTTATCCGCAAACACACAAACAAAGCCTATATCATTACCGGCAATCCAAAAAGAGAAGAGCGTTGGGATTACCCCATGGATGCCATTCGTGAAATCATCATTAATATGATTGTCCATCGTGACTATCGCAGTGCCAATGACTCAACCATTAAGATTTTTGACGAACGCATTGAGTTTTTTAACCCCGGCGCCCTGCTTGAAGACTTGACCATTGAAAAGATTAAATCGGGCAACTACAAGTCCCATCTACGCAACAAACAGATCGCTTCCATTTTTAAAGAACTTGATCTGATAGAGAAGTATGGCAGTGGCGTGCGCCGGGCAATTGAAACCTTTGTAGCGTATGGTTTGCCTGAACCGGAGTACGAAGCAACACAGGGTGGAATGGCCGTAACGGTTTTTAAAAAACCATTCAATAATGGTCAAGATAATCTCATTGAATCAAATGGCGGTGTAAATGGCGGTGTAAGTGGCGGTGTAACCGAACTACTCCTTTATATACAATTACACCCCGGTCAACGAGCCATTGATATTGCTAAAGGACTTAATTTACCCCTACGGACTATTGAACGCTGGCTTAAGAAACTTAAAGATGCTAAAACCATTGAGTTTCGTGGTGCGTCAAAAACGGGCGGCTACTTTTCGACGACTAAAGTAGAAGTATCAAAATAATGAAAATAGCTATTCTCGATACCACCAGCCAAAAAAAATGTGGTTCCCACGCGCCGGCGCTCATCGTTATACACAAGTATCTCAAAGTACGTCATCCCGGCATGGACTGCCGGGATCCAGTGTACAAGGATGTACTAATCTACATCGCATAGAATTTATTAAAATTAAACTATAAATTAGCTAGTTGTATGCTTTGTAAGTGCCATCCATGGCAACTGGATTCCGGCGATCCATGCCGGAATGACGGCTCCGGGACTTGTGGTAATATCAATTCTTCTTATGACCAGCTTACATTTTTAATTATGTGTTACCCACTGTAAATCACATAGAGCCGCTTTTTTACTCCAGTTGTATGCTTAACTTAACGGCATTGATGAACACACGCTTTGACGTTGAAATGGTGGACAAAAAGCCTGCCCACCCTACAGGGCTACGAATGTTTAAACCGAGAAAACAAATGCACGCATTAGGAAAAACATCATGTATGCAATAGAGTTTGAAACCGATATTACTGGAAAATACATAGAACTAAAAGATTATGAACAACTGCTTAATAAACACGCCAAGGTAATTATACTGGTCGATGAAGATAATCAATCAGAAAAGCCTGTTACGAAAGTCATGAAGCAATTGCAACAATTTAATGAAATTATTAACCAGCGTGTTAATTTACCGAAAGTTGATAAAGAAATTGATATTAACGCGCTATGCAATGAGATTAACAGTGATATTTTTTGATACCAATGTCTTGGGCTATTTTGCAATTAACCAAGACACAAGAAAGCAAAGCCCAGCACAGGGAACGATAAAATTTAATACAAGAACAAAAAAATAAAATGACAAAATACCAAGAAGTTTTAGCCCAACTCAACCAGACACAACAAAAATGTCTAATCATCGGTGTGGCGGGTTTTACCTGCCAGCGCCAGACCTTCTGGGAGCTCGTCTATGAATAAACGACTTATCTGCACCAACAAATCCGTCCAAATTAACGGTGCTGGTAAAACCAGTCGGGATTTTTGTTACATTGATAAGCAACTGCAGGAAGTGTTGACGCGCTTTCCTAAACTGGTGCTAGCGCTGGTGTTTGGCTCGGTCGCCAAGGGGCGACAGCGCCCAGACAGTGATCTGGATATTGCTGTGGCCGCCAAACAGGCATTGACAGCGGTTGAGAAAATGGCCATTATTGCCGCCTTGGCAGAGCAAACAGGTCGACCGGTGGACTTGATAGATTTAAAAGTAGTGGCTGAGCCTTTATTGGGGCAAATCGTGAGACATGGTCGACGGCTGCTCGGCAGCGATGGTGAGTACGGAAGCTTGATTAGCCGACATTTGTTTGAACAGGCCGATTTTATGCCCTATCGCAACCGGGTATTAGCAGAAAGGAGGGCGGCATGGATAGGGAAGTAGTTGAGCAAAAACTGGAATCACTGCGGCGCTGCTTGCAACGCCTTGAAACCAAGTGTCCTGAGGAAGCTGATGCACTACTCACAGACTATGATCTGCAAGACATCGTCTCGCTTAACCTTAGTCGAGCCGTGCAGTTATGTGTGGACATTGGCGCACATCTGATTTCAGGTATGGATGTGCCTCCGCCCGATACGATAGGTCAAACGTTTGATAGACTTGAGCAGACCGGGATGTTGACAGCGACACTGGCAATTAACCTGAAAAAAGCCGTTGGCTTTCGCAATATTGCTGTACATAACTACGATGACATCAACTGGCACATTGTGCATAGTATTGTAAAAAACCACCTAGCGGATTTTTCGGGATTTGCAAAAGTAGTAATGATGAAACTTGATGAGTAATGCAGGTAATCAGGCTCCCCAATGCCCCGCTAAATTTATGCTTATTGAGATTTAATTTTAAAAGAAACGGTTTTATTCAGTTCGCAACGTTCCAGCGTTGCGTGACGCAAGAGCGTCCGATGCCGGTCGGGGTTATAAACCCATACGCATCAAGCTAAGCCCTATTACTATCAAATCCATGTACTTATCAAAAAACACATGAATTCAACACATTGAAAAATATAGTATTATTTTTAAACATTAAAATGTGAATGACTTAAATCAACAGTATTTTGGC
>CAIQND010000110.1 GCA_903873045.1 uncultured Methylococcaceae bacterium
GACATTTATCAGGTTATTGAGGCGTTTATGGGGTTTTATAATTTTGACACAATTTATATCGCTGATTTAAATGCCATTACGCAACAGGGCGACCATGAGCGTTTAATCACGGCGGTGGTCACTTGTTTTCCGCACCTCACCTTCTGGATAGATAGTGGCTATCAACGCGTTAAAAAGTATCCTCACAATCATTTGCCGGTATTAGGCAGTGAAAGTTATAGCGATGAAACTGTTTTAGAACTCAAAGACTTCAATAACCGCTTTATTCTTTCTCTGGATTATTCGATGACCGGGGAAATGGGGGCAAAAAGTCTTTTTTGCCGGCAGGATTTGTGGCCGGACAGCATTATCATTATGACCTTAAGTCGTGTGGGTAGTCATCAAGGGCCCGATTTGCTCAAGTTAAACGAGTTTTGCAGGGACTATCCAGATAAACAGTTTATTGCAGCGGGTGGCATAAGAAACGCCGATGATTTACATGCCTTAAAACAGGCGGGCGTAAAGCAGGCGCTGATTGCCAGCGCACTTCATTCTGGGGCGATAAGCTGTAAAGACATTCAAAAACTATAGACAAAAAAATACCCCGGCAAGCCGGGGTATTTTTAACAACTCAGACAAGATGCGTTAACGCATCAAGTCAAGGAATTAACCTTCGTTGTTAACTGCGAACGGATGTTTAGCAGTTGATTTTGCAGCTACAACTTCAGCAGCAGTTGGTGAACCGGCGATAGCACGTTTCAGAGCTTCTTTGGTTGCTTGATAGTTGAATTTTTCAATCAACGCATCATCTTCTGCTTGCCAGTGAATGAATACACCAACAGAGATAAATAAATCATCAGCTTCGTCAGCAGGGATTGTACCGTCTTCAACACAATCAGCAACAGCCATAGCAACAGCACGTTGAGCAGGACCAAACATTTGAACAGCTTGTTTAGAACCTTTGATGGTTACTTTGTTGAATAAGATAGTTGCAGGCTTAACCATCAGGTTAGGAGCAACAACAGCTAACAAAGTAGAAAAACCGTCTTTGTTGTTTGTTAATGCGTTTGCAAATGCAGACTCGGCAGCTGAACCACGGGGTCCTACCATCAAATCGATATGTGCAATCTCGTTGCCTTCGCCAACTAAAGACTCACCAATTAATACTTTATTAATCTTTGCCATGTTAAATATACCTTATGAAGAAAAAATGAAAAATTCGAGCTAATATCGAGTTTTTATTCGCTCCCAACCATTAAGTGGGGAGATTTTTATTGCGAAGCGTTAACTTAATAACCTCTTCTAAAAATACGGTTAATACCGTTGCTACCGTCATATCCGCCATCGTGCCGGGATTTATACCCATGGACTTAAAGGCGTGATCAATACGATAAAGTAACGGCAGTGTGTGTTCAGGTCTTTTTGCTTTGGATAACTCGTCTCTAAGACGAGACATCTCGGTAACTACCATTTCCGAGTACTTATTACCGTATTTTCTTTCAATGTGACTATCAGGAAATTGGCATAACAAGCCGACATAAACCGACACAGCCGCCCATTCCTGATCACCCCATTTACTCTTGGCATTGTAATGTATCAAGACTGCAAAATCAAAAATATCTTGATAACCGGTCATGTATTGAAGGGCGATACGATCCTTTGCACTGGCCAGTCGCATGGCTTCAGCCAGATTAACCGTGGGTTTCTCTGCGACATCCTGCTCGTTGGAGCTGCCCAAGCCACCTGGCGATGCCAACCTGATGGCTTTAAAAACCCACTCGGCATCTTCCAGGGTTGTAGTCGTTAAAACCTGATTTAATGCCTGCCTTAACGTCAAATCCGGCCGTGTATGACTGATCGCCTGAATTAAAGGCGCACACAGTAAAATAATCCCCAAATTGGTATTACAAAACACCGCCTCTCGGGTTGCCTTAACGGCATAAAATATCTTTTCACCCAGCGAATAATCAGGATTACAGAGCGGCGCTGCGCTGACTTCTGCACTTAGCCTAAAATCAGCAACCGTCATATCATGACCGTCCGCATAGACGCTCACATTACCCGGCTTAAATGCCTGTAACTCCACTTCACAGGCTTGTTGATAAAGCTCACTGAGTTGTTGTGGAGAAATCATAACGCGTTAAGGTAACGGTTGATTAAATCTTCGGCCAAAATTTGTGCAATGGTGACATCACAAACACTTTCCAAACCTTTCCAGGCCGGAATACTGTTGACTTCAATAATCGTATACGACCCGTCTTTATCCTGAATAATGTCCACGCCCGCGTAATCCATTGCCAAGGCCGCTGTCGCTTTTACCGCTAACCCGTCCATTTGGGCATCCAGCTCAATCTGCTCACAACTAGCTCCCCGTGCCACATTATTTAACCAGGATTTACCGCGCCTGCGCATAGCCGCAACCGCCCGACCATTAACCACAAACACACGATTATCAGAAAAGCCCTCGCCGGAACAATGCACAAAACGTTGCAGATAATAAACGCCGTGACTACCGGTCAACCAGATTAAATCGGTTGTTTTTTCAAGACGTCGAATGCCTTCACCTTGTGAGCCAAACAAGGGCTTGGTAATCAGCAAATTGCCTTTTTTTAACTCACTTTCAGCGATACTTAACGCGTCATCCCGATTGCGTAAAACCCAGGTTAACGGCGTAGGCAGTCCTGCATTGTGCAGCAAAAAGCTGGTCATGCCCTTATCAACACTGCGCTCTACGGCATAACCATCATTATAAACGGGAATACCCATCACTTTTAAGGCATGAAGAAAATCCAGATACAACACGACTTCTTCCAATGATCCACCGGGAACACCGCGCACAAAAGCGGCATCTGGCATATCTTGCTCAAAGCCGGGAATAATGATTGGACTTTGACCGGGTTTAATCGCAAAACTACACTGTGTTAAGGAAACAAAATCACTGCTATAACCCAGATTGGCAAAAGCAAGGCTTAATTGTTTGCCATGCCAACCCGGATCATCGGTAAAAATGGCGATACGTCCCATGTTTATAACTGCACTCCAAATCGTCGTAGCAACGGCAATAATAACAAGTAACCGGTAATGGTCGCTGTTGCCGAAAGTCCCAAGCTCAACCAAAATCCCAAGCCCTGTTTAATCAATACCGGAAACAGTATAAAAAACAACAACGATGGCAGTACCAGCCAAGCTATTTGGCCGGTAAGCGTGGCGATTTGAGTTGATTCCACACCCTCAACATGCATCCAAATCATCGCCAGCAACGATGTCAGCGGCAATGATGCCAGCAGCGCAGCAAAGCCGCTATGGCGTTTGGCAATTTCCGAAATCAGTACGATGATGATTGCGGAAACACAAAACTTGAGGGTGTAATAAAGCATTATTTTGGATTTTTATGCACCAAACGACTGATCCAGTAAAGCATTATCCAGCTTTCCGGCGCGGAAACTTTTACCTGAATCAACCGCCGTTACAATGACACTGGCAGGGCTAAACAACAGGGCATCGATTTTAAAAAAATCGTAGCCATAGTGTTTAAATATTTCTGCAAACGGTTTGCCATAATCTTTAGAAGTTGAACTGGGCATTTCATTGGCTAATTTTTCTGCCGCTTCATCACTGCCTTTAACAAACAAATGGACTTGGCCGGCAAATAAAATGGCATCATTGGTGCGTCCCATGGCTTTAACAAAGTTGGGATGTGGCGGACAAATCGGTGCACTGCCGCTACCGTCGATAATGTTTTCCAAAGGAAAATGCAAGGCATGTGCCTTGTGAATAGCCACTTCCAAAACGCGTGCCACGACTTGTACACCACCCGCCAGACTACTGGTGGGTGTCACAATAATGGTCAGTTTTGACGGATCAATGTTACAAGCCGCAGCCACTTTTTCAATAATGGCCAGCGGTGGAAGTGCATCATTCTCAATAACCAACACGGTTGTATCGGCTGTATCCAAATAATCCAATTCTTTATAGAGTTCTTCAACGGGCTCTTGCTTGCCGTCTCTTAGCTTGGTGGCCATGGCTCGTGCAGGGCCTGAACCCAGTGCATAATATTTCTCATGCGATAAACTCCAACCGGCATATTGACTGCCCAGACAGCCCAAGACCGGATTACCGGTATGGACAGTCACGGACAACGGCCAGTTATTGGTATAAGTGCTGTGGTTAATCGTGACGGTGCCCATGCCACCCATACAGATTTCAGCAATAATACGACCGGCTTCCAAACCACCCGGCACTTTAATACCCGCATCAACAAGGGTGCAGCCATTTTCCAGTATCTCTATACCAACGCGTAACTTATCCGCGTTATCAAGCAGATGCTTTACCAAGGGTTGGGTTAATTTATTAACGCTAGCTTTATATTCCATGGGTGTTAAAAACCTTTTGTAAGTTAAATTGTTTAATCTGTAGCGCATCCATCACTAAATGCGCCTGCTTTTGGTGGGCAATAATACTGCAAACAGGCTGTCCTGTGCGACAGATAACGCCAAAACCGGGTAAATCCATACAACCCTCAGGCCATTCAAACCCGTCAGGTATCATGACATCCTGCTGTGCATAGGCAATTTGATAACCCGTGTAACCGTTATAAGAAGGGATGTAATCTGTTAACTCACCCTGACTTGCCTTGATATGCAGGGTTAATAAGTCGGCATCATACAATTGCATGCTTGCCGACGGTCGCGGATTAATTTCCAAAACAAAAATTTTATCGCCTGCCAGGATAAAATCCAGCGAGTTTAGTCCTTTTAGCCCAAACTCGCAGACTAATTGATGCAGCCAAGCCGTTATCCGTTCCTTGTGCTCATCCAACAGCTCACAACTATTTATAATCCCTGAAAAAATAAAGACCTGAGTTGCACTCAAGGCAACCGTCCATTGGGTATTAAAACCAATCACTTGTGCCTTTTTTCCGTTCGCCAAAAACAGGACGGAATGTTGCGTGCCGGCCTGATATTTTTGCCAATAAACAGCGAAATCAATGTCGTCTTTAGGTTGATAGTGCTTTACCCCCAAACCACCCTGCCCTTGCATCGGCTTAAGCAGCCATTTATCAGCAGACGCTGGCGGGCAAAAACAAACGTCAGGATAGGGAATTGTTAACCGTTCAAGATGGTAAAAAAATACGGATTTATCCTGTAGCGCGGCAAAAGTATCCGCCGAATTACCCAGCACACATAACCGACTCGCTAAATAACACAGGCTTTCTGGATAATATTCAAAACCGCTGCCATAAATAACATGCCCAACGGCATAACGCCCAATAAAATAATCAACGGCCGCAGATAAATCCTGCTCAGCCAACGACGGGACTTGCTTAAAAGCTTCTGCATAGAATTGCGTGTCAAGGTCAGCAAATAAATCAATCACCAACGGCTTTAATCCAGCGTTTTTTGCCGCCTGCGCCAGCATTCGTCCTGAACCTGCCACAATAAGAACGCATTCAGGCATAGTCATGAGTGCGCCCGTGTAACCTATTAAATCTGACTAATACCTTGCTGATCGGGTGTGCAAGGTTAATTATCGCCACAACTCATAATAGCCGTCGACTGGCGGCAGGGGGTTTCTTTACTTTACGATTTTCGAAAAATCGCAAGCCAACAAACGTCATAAAGCCAATAACGACCAAACCAATGCTGAACAGACTGTAAGCAACCGGCCACGGCACGCCCTCTGTCATCATCGTAAATTCAGACATACCGCCAATACCGGCCAACACATTAAGCGGCATAAAAACCACACTAATGATTGTCAAGCGTTTAATATCCTTGTTTTGATTGACGTTAATAAAACCAATCGCGGCATCCATCAAAAAGTTAATCTTGTTAAAAAGAAACACGGTATGCCCATCCAGAGATTCAATGTCACGCAGAATTTCACGGACGTCGGTATGTTGCGTTTCCGAAAGAAACTTGCCGCGCATCAAAAAGGACAGGGCTCGACGGGTATCCAGCACGTTACGGCGAATACGTCCGTTAAGATCCTCTTCTTCGGCAATAATCGAGAGAATCTTGGCCGCGTCATCGTCAGTCATTTGAGCTTTAAACACCTGCCTACCCACGTCTTCCAGTTCGGCGTAGACATCTTCCAGCGCATTCGCTGAATACTCAACCTCGGCGGCGTAAAGATCCAACAACACATCCTTGGCACTCGTTACATAGCCGGACTCTGCCCTTGCCCGTAATCGTTGCAAGCGGAACACCGGCAACTCCCTGTTCCGAACCGAAAACAACGTGTTCTTGCTTAGAATAAACTCCACCGCCACGTTGCGCGACTCGTCTTTTCGGTCAAGCAGAAAATCCGAGCGCAAATGCACTTCGCCATTATCTTCCACATAAAAACGGGCGCTGGTCTCCAGGTCAGTCAATTCCCTTGGATTGGGCAAATCGACACCAAAAACATCACTTGCCCAAGCAAATTGCTCGTCTTCTGGCATCACCAAATCGATCCAGATAGGATTAACGCCGACCATATCCTCATTAGACTCTACAGGAATCTGCCGCAAGCGCCCTTCATGAAGATCAAACACCCGAATGATCGTACTCCGACTCCGGGACTTGATCTCAACAAGCAGTTGCGCACGAACAGAACCCGAAACCTCACGCCGGATATCCTCTTTTCGCTCATCCTTGACCAATTGCCAAACGATTTGCCGGTCGTCGGCGGGCAAAGCTTCCA
>CAIQND010000111.1 GCA_903873045.1 uncultured Methylococcaceae bacterium
AGCGAGAGCGTAACCCGACAAATCGTACTATCTGTGTCGGGTTACGGCTAGCGCCTAACCCGACCTACAGAGATTATTAGCATTTTTTTTGATAAAAAAGTGTCAACTACTTTTGAGCTTCTATGAAGGATGCCTTATTTTTATACAAATTATTTTCATGTATTAAAAATATCTTGTTTCCCTATGTTTTAAGCATATTTAAAGCTAAAAAATAGTGTTCTCGTATTTTTTGCAAGGTTTTTTCAGTTGGAGTAATACTATAGGCTGGATAGATTTTTTCTGAGTGATAGGGTTATGCGTCAGGACTCGCTTAATGGGCCTGAACCTATGGTATTATTATAAAAAATCTCCATTTCACCCAATCCAATCATTAAAAAATAATATCACCATGATCGACTTTATTAAGTTAATTAAGAATAAGTTCGCCTTGATAGCGACGGATAAAGATGAGCTTGGCTTGTTTGCTTTTTTGGCGGTTTATTTAATGTCCTGGACACTGCTTTCAGTACTGCTGCTGTTATCCTCAGAGTTGGATAGTATTGAGCAAGTGGTTTGGTCGCAAAGCTGGCAATGGGGTTATTACAAGCATCCCCCGCTGCCTTCCGCATTGCTGCATGCCTTAAACGCCCTTTTTTGCGGGCCTTCAGTTGGTTTGACCGTCTTTGCGGCACAAGGCTGTTCGGTGCTGGCGCTGTTTTATGTTTGGCGGCTGGCAAAGCAAATGCTGCCCAAAAAGCAGGCGATTGTCGCCGTACTGATCACTTCGTTAATTGCGTATCACAATTCCAGGGCGTTTGCGTTTAATCACAATACCGTTTCTTTGCCGTTCACGGCGGCGGCCATATATTATTTTTACAACGCACTCCGGTGTCCCAAGTCGCTCTCAAATTGGCTGTGGCTGGGTCTTGTCTGTGGCTTGGCAATGCTGACCAAATACAGTGCCATATTGATAATAGCCGGTTTTTTTGTAGTGATAATCTGGCAACGCTTATGGTCAGACACGCGCATTATTCTGGGTTTGCTCGTCAGTAGCATTATTTTTATGCTGGTCATTTCGCCTCATGTGCTTTGGTTGATTGATAACAACTGGATTCCATTTACTTATATCCATGATAAATTGGCAGAATCAGACAGTAGACTGGGCATTCTTATCGGTTTTGTTGCCAACGTCATGGTTCGCTTGGTTTTTGCGTTACCGCTACTGCTGGGAGTTTGGTTCTTTATCAAGAAAGGCACTATTAAGATTGCGATGATTCCTGAAGCCGACCAGCCTGAATCAAGCCACGATTTACGCTTCTTGCTGGTTGTTCTGTTAACACCACTGATTTTGGCCATGATGGTGCCGCTGTTATCGGCAAGTCCGTTAAACAGTAATTGGGTGACCGCTTTTTTTCTGCCTTCGGGTATTTTGCTAACAAAATGCTTTTATAAGCAACTGGATGACACGCAACTTTTAAAAGTGGTCAGTGGGTTGGCATGGATAACGCAGGCCATTATTTTGATTTTTTTCTTTGCGGTCGCCTTAATTTATCCCAATATCGTGGGTAGTCCGGCGAGGTTAAACTTTCCAGGTGAAGCATTAGCCAACAAAGTGACTGAAATTTGGTCAGCGCAACAAAAAGAGCCGTTAGCCATCGTAATTTCAGATTCTTGGACGGGTGGCAATGTGTTGCTTTATGCTCGCCCCGAACCTACTTTGTTTATTGACAATAACGTTCTGGAATCACCTTGGGTAAACGCACGCGATGTGGAGGCTTGCGGTGCTTTTATCATCATAGTTAAAGCAGAACCCATTTCCGACTCTTATTCAGTGTTGTTTAATCAAGCCACTGCAAAAGGTGAGCTTTCTCTTGCTTGGGGTCATGCGCCACGAGGAAAAGAGCTGCTTTATAGCTGGGCAATCAAGCCGCCCATGCCGGGTGCAGCGCCGTGCCGATTTACCTCGCAATTGGATAAGGCTACTCAGTAGCTGTTGGTTTAAGTTATAGAACACGGATGATACGGATTATACGGATTATACGGATTTTATGTTGAGTCGAAAAATACCTTAAGTGATTAAAGAAACGTCCCTTATCCGTGTCTATCCGTTAAATCCGTATTCTATTTTTTTAAAGCCTGATCAGCATAACGTCACTTATTCGGGTTTCTTGTCTTTGATGCCAACGCTGGCTTTAACCAGATAATGCGGTCTGGCTTTAACTTCTTCATAAATTTTGGCGATATATTCACCAATGATGCCTAAGCTGATCATAATAAAACTACCAATCAGTAACAGGCTAATGATGATAGTCGCAAAGCCGGAGACGGCCTGACCTTTCAGCAGAGACAAAAAGGTATCGCCGGCGACAAAAAAGCCCAGTATCAAGGTTGCAAAGCCTAAAAAAGTCACAATTCTTAACGGTAAAGACGTGAATGAGGTCAGTGCGGTAATCGCCAATTCCAACAGAGACCAGAACGACCATTTGCTTTCATCGCCTTGGCGAGTGGCGACATCGAAATAAATATATTCTTCAGTAAAACCCAGCCAACTGGTCAGACCGCGAAAAAATCGCTCCCTTTCAGGCAACCTGTGAACAATGATGTCTACGATTTCCCTATCCAATAACTTAAAGTCAGACGAGTTGTTGATATTGATACCGCCAAGACTTGAGATTAATTGGTTGATGCAAAAAGCCGCAGCTTTTTTTCTGGCTGAATCGTTTTTACGGCTACGTTTAACCGCATGAACAATTTGTGCGCCGGAATGCCATTTGTCGACCATTTCAGGAATCAAGCTCGGTGGATGTTGGAGGTCAGAATCCAGAATGATAACCGCTTCGCCTTGGGCATATTCAAGTCCTGCCAGCATTGCCGCTTCCTTGCCAAAGTTGCGGCTTAGGGAAATACCTTTAATCCTGGGTTCGGCCACGGAAAGTTGAATTATTTGTTGATAAGTTTGATCGCTACTGCCGTCATCCACGATGACAATTTCCCAGTTTTTTTCACACGCATCCAGAGTTTCAGCAATTTTATGGATGGCTTCTTTTAAGCCCTGGCTTTCATTATAAGCAGGAATAACTGTGCTAATGACGGGGTTTTGTTGGTTTGTTAAGATCATGTTTTTTATTAATTTATATTATTTGCCCAAGGCGGCCAGTGTTTTACCTGAACCAGCCATTTGTTCCTTAAAACTTTCTGCTGAAATCTTTTGAACGGGAAACAAATGTTCAATTAAGGTGGGTTTGTCTTGCCATTCAAAGGGTTTAAGCATGGGGAAATATTCTCAATGTTATGAGTTAAAAATGGCTACGTTTACTTTAGACGCAGCTTTTCTTAAATCCGCGTCTAGTGTTGCTAATGGCACATGATGACGTAACGCTAACTCTAAATAAGCCGCATCGTAAACTGACAAATTATGGTTATTTGCTAGCATAAATATTTCTGTCATTGCTTTTTTTGCTGTTTCCAGGTCAACTTTAAGGGGTAATTGCACCACTAGCTCTAAAAACTCGTGCATTTTTTTTGTGGTTAACCATTGCCGTTTTTGTGCGCGAGCCACTACATTTGCTGCTTCCAAATGCCAAAGGTTAGGTACTAAAAAAATAGTATCAGATAATCGGTCTAAAACTTTTTCTGCATATATTAAATCCGAATCACTGCCATCTTTAAAACACCAGCGCATGGCAACTGAATTATCCAATACTAAACTATGCACGCCCTTCCTCGATTAATTCCTTAATTTCTTTATTAGACAAAGCCTGTTTAACGCGAAACTTTTTAATGGCTTTAATCAAGTCTTCCGTATTTTTTGTTTGTAAATTGGGCTGTTCATAAATAATGGCCACTTTGGCTTTACCTTCAGGAATATCATCAGGTAACACCAAATTAAGTTGGTGATTTTTAGGAATGTCGGTTTCTATTTCATAATAGGCTTGCATGGCTATGTCTCATTGGATTTTATGGGCTATTTTAATCGGTGAATAGCGGGGTATAATACTTCAAAAGTATAATTTGAGTCTGTATGAAATTTTTTAAATATCGCCTATTTGAGAAATGGGCTACAAAACAGGGCATAAGCGATGATGACCTGAGAAAAGCCATTCTTGAGATAGAAAAGAAAAA
>CAIQND010000112.1 GCA_903873045.1 uncultured Methylococcaceae bacterium
ATAAATGGTCAAGTTATTTCATGCACGATCCTAAGCGCCTCTTGGCAAGATAAACCGTTGGCTGAACGGAGCCTCGTTGGCTGAGCGGAGCCGAAGCCGGCAAAATCGCTTCGACTCCGCTCAGCGAACGGCTTAACTTAATGACATTGGGTTAGGGGCAATTTTATTGATAAATCCGCTCTCAGTCCCCCATTTTTCAAAGGGGGAGGTGAATAATTACAAATTTTCCAGTATTCATTTTAGTCAGGTTATTGTGGCTAAATCGGCTTTGCCAATAAATAAATTATTCTTTTATTGATAATAGCTTAACGGCCAAACTATAATCCATTATGGTCAAATCGTTCTGAATATTTTCAGACTAGCTTTTTCTTTTTGAAGCACTTCAGCGGAGTTGTTAGGCATGAGCCAGCAAGAATCATATCACGAGGTTGAGTTTTCTATCGTTGATGGTGGGCCGTTGGATAAAGGTCTTAAGCGTGTGAGACTGAATAAACCCGGAGCAAATTTTCTCGGTCTACGTTTGGCAGCACTGAGGGTTATCCGTTGCTTGTTTCTGCTAATTGTTACGACTTGGGCTTTGCCCATATTGGCACAAGAGGCGCAGGCCGCAGACTTATCCGCGCTTATCGCACCTTCGAAGCAAGACGCGACTGAGGCTTCTCCCGTTGAATTCATGAATCGTCCCATCTTTACGATTCGCTCGGAATTTATGGGTTACACGCAAGAGGAACGGGCAATTTCTGTCAGGAGTCGTATCAAATCAGCCATGGAAAAAGGCGGTGACGATCACGTATCAATTCGTCCTACGCCGGAAGGCGGGCGTTTTATAGAGCTCAACGGTCTGGCGGTATTTCAGATTAGACCCGGTGACCTGGATCCGCTTACCGGTGAATCTGTCGATGAAACAGCCCAAAATGCAGCCGAGAATCTTAGAATTGCTGTGGGTGAGGCCAGAGAGCAAGGCAATTCCCATATTCTGCTTAAAGGCAGTGGGCTTTTCGTTCTTGCCAGTGTGTTTTTCTACGGGGGGTGCCGGTTTATTTATTGGCTGGAAAACCGGATAATCAAGCGTTTACAAAGCTGGATGCAAGTATGGGAAGGTAAACTGACGGTAGCGGTTCGGCCACAACAAGCACTTAATGTTCTGGTTTTTGTGGCTCGTTTTGCTAAATGGGCATTAGTGATTATGGCCGGTTATGAATGGGCGACTTTTAGTCTGCGCCAGTTTCCCTATACTCGACCTTGGGGCGAAACACTACACAGTTACCTGATTGATACCATTACGGGAATCCTGTCCGCTATCGTTGATGCACTGCCTAGACTTTTGGTTGTTTTTTTGATTGTGCTGCTAACCCGTTTCACATCGCAGTTGTTAAAAGCCTTCTTTGCCAGAATTGAGTCAGGAGAGGTTACAGTGCCGTGGATGGCTGAAGAAACTGCCAAGCCGACGTGTAAACTGACTCAGACCTTGCTTTGGTTATTTGCTTTTGCCATGGCTTATCCCTATTTTCCCGGCAGTAATACCGAAGCCTTTAAGGGCTTGAGTGTATTAGTCGGCATCATGCTTTCAATTGGAGGTGCCGGTGTTGTAGGACAGGCAGCGAGTGGCTTGATCATGATTTATTCCCATGTTTTACGCGAAGGTGAATATGTAAAAATAGGCGAGATCGAGGGCTTGGTTACCTTGGTGGGTATTTTTTCGACCAAAATCAGAACTGCCAATGGTGAAGAGGTTAATGTACCCAATGCCTTGATCGGTAATTCGACAACCGTCAATTCATCAAGGCTTGCCGAGGGCAAGGGTTTGGTTGTACACACGGCCGTCACCATCGGATACAACACGCCCTGGCGACAGGTTCATGCCATGCTGATGCGGGCAGCCGAAAGCACACCGGGACTGCGAGCCGACCCCAAGCCTTTTGTAATCCAGTCGGCGCTTTCTGACTTTTATGTGGAGTATCGACTGTGTGTACAGGTTGAGCGCCCCGAAATCCGTCGAATTACTTTGACGGCGCTACATGCCAATATCCAGGACGTGTTTAACGAGTACGGTGTGCAGATCATGTCGCCTCATTACGAAAACGACCCGCTGGAAAAAGTCTGGGTGCCAAAAGAACAGTGGTTTGAAGCGCCCGCTGAAGACGGCGTAAATGGTGAATCGGTTTAGAGGTCAAGAATTATAAAAAAAACCGGTATCCAGCTGTTACAATAACCCCATTTAAACCTGTACAAGAAGTTAAAAAATGGACGTAATCCAGCGTATTGCCGAAGAATTATCTGTTAATATAAAACAAGTCAGCGCAGCGGTGGCGTTGCTGGATGAAGGCGCTACGGTTCCCTTTATTTCCCGTTACCGGAAAGAAGTGACCGGCGGTCTGGATGATACGCAATTAAGGCAACTGGAAGAGCGTTTACGTTATTTACGCGAACTCAACGACCGTCGAAAAACCATTCTGGATAGTATTAGCTCCCAAGACAAACTGACACCTGAGCTTGAAAAAGCCATTATCGAGGCTGACACAAAAACCCTGCTGGAAGATTTGTATTTACCTTACAAACCCAAACGGCGCACCAAAGCCCAAATTGCCCGTGAAGCAGGACTTGAGCCATTGGCTGATGCCCTGTTAAATGACCGCAGCTTAATGCCTGAGCAAGTCGCCGCTCATTATATTGATGCAGAAAAAGGTGTGCCCGATACCGCTGCCGCTCTGGATGGCGCGAGGCAAATTATTATGGAACGGATTTCTGAGGATGCCGAATTACTGGCTGAACTGCGCGAACGGGTCTGGCAAAAAGGACTTATTCACGCGACCGTTGTTACCGGAAAAGAACAGATTGCCGAAAAATTCAAGGACTATTTTGATTATCAGGAAGCCATCAACAAGATTCCATCACACCGCGCGTTGGCACTGTTTCGGGGGCGTAATGAGGACTTGTTGTCGTTAACGCTCAAACCCGCCGTAGAAGATAAAGAAGAGCATCTGCTGTGCGCCCAGTTTGTCGCCCGACATCTTGCTATTAAGGACACTACAAAACCGGCTGAAGCCTGGTTGGCAGAAACGGCCCGTCTTGCCTGGAAAATCAAGCTGTTTACCCGTATTGATCTGGACTTAAAACTCAGGTTGCGCGAGGCGGCAGAACTGGAAGCCATTCGTGTTTTTGCCAGTAATTTACGCGATTTGCTATTGGCTGCACCAGCGGGTCCCAAAGCCACGATGGGACTGGACCCCGGGATACGCACCGGTGTTAAGGTTGCCATTGTTGATCCTACCGGAAAACTGCTGGCCACCGAGACTATTTACCCGCACCCACCGCGAAAACAATGGGATGAGTCGATGGCTACCTTGGCAAAGCTGATCAAAAAATACAGCGTTGATCTGGTTAGCATAGGTAATGGCACAGGCTCCAGAGAGACCGATCAACTGGTTGCTGATGTTATCAAGCAGCACAGCGAACTTAAGTTTACTAAAATAACCGTTTCAGAAGCGGGTGCATCGGTTTATTCGGCATCTGAATTTGCGGCTAAAGAATTCCCTGATTTGGATGTGTCACTGCGCGGCGCAGTTTCTATTGCCAGACGTTTGCAAGACCCGCTGGCAGAACTGGTTAAGATTGATCCTAAATCTATCGGAGTGGGTCAGTATCAACATGATGTTAATCAGTTTCAATTAGCGAGAGGACTTGATGTTGTCGTTGAGGATTGTGTTAACGCGGTCGGTGTGGATGTCAACACGGCATCCGTGTCGCTGTTAAAACAGGTCTCCGGTTTGTCAGCCAGTGTCAGTGAAAATATCGTGGCTTTTCGTGATCAAAACGGGCCCTTTGTTAATCGCAAGCAATTAAAAAAAGTACCCCGATTGGGCGATAAAGCGTATGAACAGGCCGCAGGATTTCTCCGCGTCATGAATGGCGACAACCCGCTGGATGCCTCGGCTGTGCATCCAGAAGCGTATCCCGTTGTTGAAGCGATTATCGCCAGCACCGGTAAATCTATCCGTGATCTGATTGGTCAAAGCGGTTTTTTGCGTACGCTTAATGCGGCAAACTATACCAATGAACACTTTGGTTTACCGACGGTTACTGATATTCTACAAGAACTGGAAAAGCCCGGACGTGATCCCCGGCCGGAATTTAAATGCGTAGAATTTAAAGCGGGCATTGAGAAAATATCTGACCTTCAACCCGGCATGAGACTGGATGGTGTAGTGACGAACGTCGCCAACTTTGGTGCCTTTGTTGATATTGGCGTGCATCAGGATGGCTTGGTGCATATCTCGCATTTATCAGATACTTTTATCAAAGATCCCAGAGACGCTGTAAAAACCGGCGATATGGTGAAAGTTAAAGTGCTGGAAGTGGATGTTGAACGCAAGCGCATTTCCTTGTCCATGAAAACCAATACCGATGCCGTTGAAGCAAGACCCGAACGAAATAACCCAAAACAGATCAACAAGCCCAAGCCGCAGGCACCATCGCAGAATTTAATGGCTAACGCCTTTGCAAAGGCGTTAAAAAAATAAAATACAATAGGCGCTTTTACGCACGGTTTACTAAACATACCCGCAGGATTTGATATGACTAAATTCAAGCGTTTTTATGTTGTTGTTATTTTCACTTCCCTGTTGATGATCTATACACCCCTATCTCTGGCGGGTATGGAACAATCGGGCACTGGTAATCCAGTGGGTGAAAACAATAGCTACGCGCCCGTTACCCATGCTGATGATTCGTTACAGCCATTAAGCTATGGTGAAAAAATTGGTAACAAGGCGCTTATTGGTTTTACCAATCTGATTTCAAGTCCACTAGAAATCCCCAAAAATATCATTAACACCATAAATCAAAGCAATTTCTTTTATGGAGTATTTGGAGGGTTTATTAAAGGTCTGGTTAATAATTTAGGGCGAGCAGGTTGCGGCATTGCTGATTTACTGACTTTTCCGCTACCTACCCAACCGATCGCACACCCCCTGTATATCTGGGACGATTTTGATGTAGATACCACTTACGGTGATGTGATGCGACTGGAGAAAACCAAAAAAACAGACCAGCCTGTTATCCAAGCACCGGTTCCACTACCGACTCCAACCGCAGTGACAACACAGCCAAAAGCAGTTGTCGTTGATCGCTCAAATCAGTACCATCAAGAAACCAACAAAAATCTGGATGTGCTATTTAACAATCAAATGCAGAAATAAGCCAAACCCTGCTTCAAATCCTGTTACACGGATTCATGATTTTTAGATTGGAAATCTCGTAAGCGTGGGAACTAACGAAAATATGGCTACCTCAATTAAGCTGAGGCATCTTTTAATTTCAAAGAGTTGCGTATAACGATTACCTACTTAAGGTGGGACAATTTAAGGTTAAACCGTTCGCTGAGCGGAGTCGAAGCGGAAAACTCGCTTCGATTCCGCTCAGCGAACGGTCTCTTTTGATGCTCTATCATTAAGTTAACCGTATTGACGGTTAAACCTTTTTGCTTGTCCCGTCTAAAGTGGGTAGCCGATAACTGAGAGCACCTTGCCAAACACCTTGAAAAAATTGCCTACCTAGCCAAATAGCCGTATTGATGAATTACTGCCTTTGACATCGGCAAAGATTGAAAAACTCAAGTGAGATCAGTTCGAGAGGATTGGTAGCACGGGCCACTTACGTTATACTTTACAAGTTTATGGATGCGTACAATATAAGCATCTTTTTATTATAAGTGCCGCAACCAGCGCATTTTAGATAAAATCAATTGTCAGGAAAAAAATTGCAGATAAAAAGTTTAGTTTTAATTTTTACACTATTTGCCATAGCGGGGTGTTCTGTGAGCCATCAAGAAACAAGTAAGGAAGTAGGGGATAAAGTCAAGCAACTGCTGGCCAGCATGACGCTTGAAGAAAAAGTAGGGCAAATGACGCAGATTGACTTCATTACTGTTGCTGTTCCGGAAGAGCTACATGCCGAGGATCCTATTGATCTGGCAAAGCTGGAAGATGCCGTATTAAAACACCATGTGGGTTCCATTCTTAACACGCCGTATACGCCAAATAACAAAGCGCAATCCGTTGAGACCTGGCAAAAAATGATGCAAACAGTGCAAGCTGTGACAGCAAAAACCCGTTTAAAAATTCCGGTGATTTACGGGATTGATGCCATTCATGGTGCTACTTATACAAAAAACTCGGTGTTGTTTCCGCAAGCGATTAGCATGGCAGCTACTTTTAACCCTGACTTAAGCTTCAAGGAAGGCGAAATTACTGCGCGAGAGTTACGGGTTTCCGGGTTGCAATGGAATTTTTCGCCAGTGATGGATATTGGCCGCCAGCCACTCTGGCCACGCTTATGGGAAACTTATGGTGAAGATGTTCATCTGGCGACTGTTTTGGGCACGTCTTTTATAAAAGGTCATCAAGGCGATGATTTTTCTGCGGAAAATAAAGCCCTGACCTGCTTAAAGCATTATGTGGGTTACGGTTTTCCCATTAACGGCAAAGATCGGACACCGGCCTGGATTGGCGAAAGAATGCTTCGCGAATATTTCCTGCCCACGTTTGAAGCCGGTATTAAAGCCGGATCGCCAACGATTATGGTTAATTCAGCTGAAGTTGACGGCATTCCGGGACATGCAAATTATCATTATCTCACCACGATTTTACGCGGTGAACTGGGCTTTACCGGCTTTACTGTTTCTGACTGGGCGGATATTCAGCGCCTTTATACGCGAGACAAATTGGCGGCTTCGGAAAAAGAAGCCGTTAAAATTGCGGTAATGGCGGGCATTGATATGAGTATGGTGCCGTTTGATTTTTCATTTTATAACCTGTTGATTGAACTGGTTAAATCGGGAGAAGTGCCAATCTCCCGAATAGATGAAGCCGTATCCCGAATTCTTGGCGTAAAATTTAAGGCAGGATTATTTGAACCCAACGCGCCGGTTTTACCAGAAGAAAAATCAGTCCAACGGGCTGAGGATGTCGAAGTTAACCGTCAAGCGGCCAGGGAATCGATTATTCTTGCTAAAAATACCAACAACACGCTGCCACTAAAAAAAGAATCCCGTGTTCTGGTGACCGGCCCTACCGCAAATTTATTAAGTGTAATGAATGGCGGCTGGACAATTACCTGGCAGGGCGATGATGAAAGTTTATATCCTCAGGACAAGTTAACGGTTTTGGAAGCCATCCAAAAAAAGTCCACCGGCAACGTCACTTTTGTGGGAGGAAACTCATTTAATGACCCTATTGATATTCAAAAAGCCGTTGAGGAAGCTAAGAACCACGATACGATAGTGTTGTGTTTGGGCGAAAAACCTTATACAGAAACGCTGGGAAATATTGGCTCATTAGAACTGGATCAAGCTCAAATTAATCTTGCCAATGCCATGATAGCAACCGGAAAACCGGTTGTTCTGGTTACCTTGGGTGGTCGTCCACGGATTATTACATCCATTGCCGAACAGGTTTCCGGGGTTGTTTTGGGATTTTTACCGGGTATGGAGGGCGGCGCTGCCATTGCCGATATTTTATACGGAGACTATAATCCCAATGGCAAACTGCCTGTTACCTATCCCAGAGAGGCCAACGGTTTTACGCCGTATGATTACAAACCCATCGAATCGTTTGAGCAAAATACCTATAATCCGTTATATCCGTTTGGTCATGGTTTAAGTTATACCACGTTTAAAACCAGCGACTTACACCTGGAAAAAGACAAAATCAACAGCGGTGAAAGTATCAATATTACCGTAACAGTTAAAAATACCGGATCATTAACAGGCAAGGAAACGGTTTTGCTTTATGTAAACGATGTTGCCGCTTCCGTCACTCGGCCTAACAAACAATTAAAAGCGTTCAAAAAAATAGAACTTGATCCGGATCAAGCTAAAAACGTAAGCTTTACCTTAACGCCTCACGACTTGTCGTTTATTGGTGTTGATCTTAAGCGAATTGTTGAGCCGGGTGATTTTAAAGTGATGGTTGGTAATGAAACGGCTAATTTCTCTGTAACAAAATAATAAACAAGGTTTAGATGACCCAAGTAACTGACGCAAAAATGTCACAGGATAACAGCGCTAAAAATCCTTATTTGGGCTCATTAACCCTGTTAACGTCGCTGTTTTTTATTTGGGGTTTTATTACCTGCTTAAATGATATTTTGATTCCGCATTTAAAATCGGTATTTACGTTAAGCTACACGCAAGCCATGTTGGTTCAATTTTGCTTTTTTACCGCTTATTTTGTAGTGTCAGTTCCCAGCGGCTATCTGGTTGAAAAAATAAATTACAAAGGCGGAATCATTGCCGGATTATCAATAGCCGGCATAGGCTGTTTGTTATTTTATCCAGCGGCAGGCTTGCATTCCTATCCCTTGTTTTTAGCGGCATTTTTTGTTTTGGCCTCCGGAATTACTTTATTACAGGTTGCCGCCAATCCCTACGTGACCATTTTAGGAAAACCGGAAACCGCCTCAAGCCGATTAACCCTAACTCAGGCTTTTAACTCTCTGGGTACGGCTATTGCCCCTTATTTTGGCGCTTTATTGATTCTTTCAACGGCGGTTAAAAGCGCCGAAGCAATCAACTTGCTTAATGCTGAACAGGTATCGGCTTATCAAGCTGCACAAGCGGCAGCCGTACAAAATCCTTATTTGTTTCTGGCTGCGGTTTTATTTTGTGTGGCGATTGTTTTTGCAATCATCAAATTACCAGAAATTAAGCCGACCGAAGCATCGACTGTCAACATGGCAAAGTACGCTTTCGATGACCGACATGATAGTGCTTGGGGCTATAAACATCTGGTGTTGGGAGCCATTGCCATTTTTGTTTATGTCGGCGCTGAAGTTTGCATTGGCAGTTTTCTGATTAACTTTCTGGGCGAGCCTGCCATTGCCGGCTTAGCCGAACAGCAAGCCGGCAAGTAT
>CAIQND010000113.1 GCA_903873045.1 uncultured Methylococcaceae bacterium
GACCACTTCTTGACCAATACGAGGTAAAGACACCCACCCCCAGTTTTTACCGGCAACAGGATGAGCAACACGTACCCAACATGAACTGGTTTCATTCTTTTTACCTTCTCTTTCCCAGTGAAATTGCACCTTAATACGCCCGTATTTATCAGTCCAAATCTCTTCACCGTCTTTACCCACGACAGTCGCAGTTTGTGGCCCTTGTACAAAAGGCACCGGTGTTAAACGTTGCGGACGAAATTGCCGGGTTGCACGAATGGCCTTAAAATGACATTCATAATGTGATTCTTCTGATGAACCCGCACGGTATTGGTTTGATACAATAACGAAACTCGATAAAGTAACAATATGTTTGATATTTTCAGTCGCAATATAATGATCTTTCAGGGTAAACAGCATCCCGGTAACCATACCCAGCGCATTGCCTGTCCCTTGAATAACCTCATAATCGCTTTGTAATTCATCCAAGCGAATATTGGCATAACTATCGCCGTCCGAAGGCTCAAAGTAATTACCGGGATAATCATAATGCGCACCTTCAGCATGACTATGCTCATTTTTAGCCGTAAATTTGGTAATTAAATTACCTTTGGGCTTTTCAAAATCATAATCATTTAATACGTAAGTTCCTGATTGGACTTTATGTGAGGTATGCCACTCAAAAATATGATCTTGTTTTCTTTGTCCTGAATTTTCAGGTGGAAAATACGGAATGGAGCTGTAACCATTAACGACTTTATAAGCGTTTATAGAGTCAGCAATGGTCAAAGTATGCTTGACCTTGTCATGCTCAAAAAAGTAAAAAATACCTTCATGTTCCATTAAACGACTGACAAAATTAAAATCACTCTCGCGGTATTGAACGCAATAATTTCTGGGCTTGTAGGTATTGGTTAAGTCCATTTTAAAATCACTAAAGCCATTCGCGGCAAATACTTTTTTAATAATGTCAGGAACTGATAACGCTTGATAAATCCGACAATTGCTGGTGCGTGTTAAAAACCATAACCAGGGACGCAACACGGCTCGATACAAAAAACAATCATCCAAAGCACCCTGCTGTCTAAATTGCGTCACAATTCCATGATAATAACGTGAACCGCCTGAAGGCAACGATAAAGCAACCATCATCGGTTGCCCAAGTACTTTATCCGTAGGAAATCCGGCGGTTACAATTGACCCTACATTCTTGTTTTCTAACAGCAAGTCCAGTTCATACTCAAAAAGCCGACTCATTTCTTCAGTGCCAGTCATGCGACTAAATAGCAAAATATCTGTGCCCAAAGGGGTAGTTACCGATGCAAAGCGATTATCTTGTTGAGCCATGATTAATTGATTTCCTGTTACAAAAAAATGTATGAGCTAATGGTATAAATCAAAAATATTACTTCATCTTCCACTGGGAAGTCTGTTGGGCAAACTCTTTTCGTTGCCTAATATTCAACGGTCAAAATCAAAATATTAAGAGATTTCCTCAATGCCATTCGTGCGGTCCATCGCGAAAATATCGGGCACGACCGGGTTCTTTTTATTCCGACGACTTTAGATTTTTTTGTGTCACGCCCCACAACTTCCTCCAATGAAGCTCATCTGCTATAAGAATAGGTTGTTTTTCAGATCTTTTTAAATCAGCATTCTGACTTCTAACAAATTCTTCATTTCCAGCACTTCTATTAGCTCCGCGTTCACAACTATAAAGTAAAACATACTTATACCTTTCATTTTTTGCTACCGCTTTTGAATGTAAGTGATCAAGATCACTCCCTGGATTTTTAAAAAATCCTGATTTGTTCCATGGAGGTTCATGGACTATCTCAGGACTAATCCAAATATGATCATTAATAGAAAAAAATTTAGCCAAAGTAGAACTAATCGGATTATTAGAAAAACTCGTTAGTCGATAAGCATCATATTCCCCTATTTGTAAAAATCTACCTATCCTATTAAGTGTATCCAATGAATTTACAGCTACTGGTAAACCAGCACATAAATTGAGTGCTTTAAATTTTTCATCGTAATTTGTCATCTTTGATACCGTATTATTTTTATCATAAACTGCGATAATTTTCCGCTTTTCGTTTAATAACCAGACATGGTGATTAGGCAACGGTTTTATCGTTACCCACCATTTCAGTGGTCTGAATCGAAATGCCGATGGGTTTTTCCAACGTCATTCATGTGTTTTAATGTGGAAATATCGGGTACGAAAAGCATTTTCCCGACCTACCCAGCTAAGTTAGTTTCTGCTAGGAATCCAGCTAATATCTTCTCTAAATCCTGCGCCGCCGTCATCACACACAAGATTTTTCAACACTTTTCCATTTAGAAAAATAGTGAGTCCATCCTCATACTTTGGAATACGATCTTCTTGATGATCGTCACTATCTGCCCTGCCTATTTGGCTGTAAATTTTATATTCATATGTAGCTATCTTGAAAGCAATACTGGTCTCATCTCCACCATACAGCGCATGGGCGGATGTATAAAAAGAACTTTTATTGTGATTTACAGGTTCGGAATAAATGAGTTCTTCATGCCCTAACTTACCATATCGATATACTAAACTTTTCTCTGCTTGCAAAGACGCGCATAGGGAAATTATTTTATTTTTAGTATGACAAGAAAATATAATTTTTTCTTTCTCCGTACATAAAGTATCCTCCGCATATGCAAACTGATAAACAAAAAATAACATAATTGAAATATAAACTCGCATTTTTAAATTCCCAGTGCTTTTTTAACACGCTCCAATCGTTTTTTACGATCAGAAAGTCCGTTAGGTTCATAATTAACATCATTAGGGTCTCCACCATTCACCAGTATTGATACCTTTTTTACATTATCAGTATCTGCTATCGCGTTAATTTTACGGGAATCCCAATAAAAAAACGCTGACTCAACTGCATACTTCTTTTCTTTCAAAAGTTCGGGTTTCGCTACAAAGTCTTGCCTATCATCAGGATTTTTCTTATTATGCGTAATAGTGAATGCCTGATAATTTTTTTTGAATGTTAATTGCATCATACCCCGACCTCGAAATAGGTAGCCATCGCCCGATGCTTCATTACCATTTCCCCCTCGAGAACAATAAACATAACTCAATAACTTTTTAGCACTTTGGGCGTACCTTGCTTCGTCTGTCCACAATTTATCACGCAAGCGTCCTAAGGTACATTCGTCCTTAGCCGCATTATACTTTTTAGCTCCACCCTTACACCCAAAAATTTCCCGCATTCTTTTGGCGGTATAATTACCGTTTTCCTCAATAATTTTAAATCCACTTTCGTGACCAATTTGTGCTAAAAAATGCGCAATTCGTAACGGCGTATTGATAGCATAAACTTGCGCATACTGATTCATTATTTCGATGAGCGAATCATAATATTCATTGGTATTTGATGAGTCGGAAGCTCTGAGCAGTGCAGTAGTAATCTTCGCAGAATTTTTGGGTACGACATGTTTTTTAAAGTGCTCTGGCCTTAAAGATCGGGCTACAAAGGAATTTGGATGAGGCAAATCATCAGGTTTAAAGTGACCTACACCAAGTGGTCCAGCGTGCATAAATCCGCCAGGCCCACCACCTCCGGATGGGGAATTAAAATGGCAATAATCATCATGTACTCCGCTATGAAATTGCAAAGTTGATTTTTTATCAAAATAATTAGACACGAAACCTCCTGTTCAACGGACAAAAATATAATATCAATACATTCTCCAATGGCATCAACATATTCCGTTGTGGAAATGTCGGGCACGAAAAGCATGTCCCCGACATGGCTTTATCCGTAGGAAATCCGGCTGTTACAATTGTCCCTACATTCTTTTTTTCTATCAGCAAGTCCACTTCATACTCAAAAAGCCTGCTTATTTCTTCAGTGCCAGTCATGCGACTAAATAGCAAAATATCTGTGCCCAAAGGGGTAGTTACCGACGCAAAGCGATTATCTTGTTGAGCCATGATTAATTGATTTCCTGTTACAAAAAAATGTACAAGCTAATGGTATAAATCAAAAACATTACTTCATCTTCCACCGGTAAGTCTGTTGTGCAAACTCTTTTCGTTGCCTAACATGCAACGGTCAAAAGTATAATATCAATACATGGCCCAATACCCAATATATTCCATTCCATCGTGAAAATATTGAGCACGAAAAGCCTATGCCCGACCGGCTAAAACCCAACCACCCATATTTTTTGCAACTCCAGACTAAATCCTGCCAACAAATCATCTGCTTGCAAAAACTCGGGCTTACTCAAAATAACCATTGGCACTTGAGGCTGAAAAACAAAAACCCGTTGACTTTCAGGATCGATCAACCAGCCCAAACTTGCGCCATTCAAAAGATATTCCTGCATTTTATCCTGCAAGTTTTTTAAACTGTCACTGGGTGAACGAAGCTCAATGACAAAGTCTGGACACAACGGCAAAAACCGCTGTTTCTGTTCGTGTGTTAATACGGCCAACCGTGTTCTTTTAACCCA
>CAIQND010000114.1 GCA_903873045.1 uncultured Methylococcaceae bacterium
ACGAAACGAAGGCCACAACCTCGTGCCATAAAACGTCGACCAAAACCCTATCCATTATTGACAACACCTAGAAAACAAGCTTGTCGAGAAATTATATATAATTGATTTATAAAGATATTTTACTTAAGTAAGCAGTATTAGGGTCAGACTCGATTGATTTGTGGTTTTTAGCGCTGTATAATGCTTATTTTTCTGATGAAAGTAACCCGACACATTCATTACCGGACTGATGATATTGGTTATGAATAATAAAAATGTCGGGTTATGCTATCGCTAACCCGACCGGACTGCATTTTATCTGGACACTTCCTGAGTATGACAGCGATTACTCAACACGCTGGCGATTTATCAAAACGGCATTCACCAAAAAATATCCCGATCCATTCATCGTTCAAAATACAAACCGTAAAAATAAAAAACAACAGGAAATATGACATGATCGTAATCCTGTGTAACTATTGAAAAGGCCATTGCTGGACATGCAACCAAGTTACTGTCACGACCTCGAAATAAAGATTATTATCAAAAATCGCTTGTGTTAGTGTGAAGTCTAAGGCTGATAATCCAGTTCACGAACCCTCCTGGACGACACCCTGTACGAGAATTTTGAGCCTGTTTGACACCGATTATTTTACATGCGTTATGGGAAACAGAAAGGCTAAAATAAACAAAATCAACCGGTGTTACTGCTTATAGTCATAATTTTTGGCATCCTTCACAGAAGCCCAAAAGTTATTGACACTTTTTTATCAAAAAAAATGATAATAACGAATACCCGAAGAAAACCTAAGGTAATACTTCGTGTTCTTCGTGGCGAACAAAAATACCTATCCCGTTACTGATTCCAGATACAAGCACCACCGGCTTTTTCTATGGCTTCCAAACGCAATTGATGAGCGGTTAATTCCTCTTCATTGCAGGAAATAATTTTTAAAGCAGAGCGATCTGTAAACACACGTTTTACGTCAGTATTAACACTGACGGCCCCGGTTACCGATTGTGCTTCATCCAGCAACGAAGACTGCCCGCCAGTCAATAACAGAAATACATCAGCAAGAATTTCTGCATCCAGTAAAGCCCCATGCAAATCACGGTGACTATTATCTATACCATAGCGCTTACAAAGTGCATCAAGACTGTTTCTTTGTCCTGGATGTTTTTTTCTGGCGTAGGCTAACGTATCAAATACTTTGCTATAATCTGTTACAGTTCCCGACTTATTATTCAGTCGTGACAATTCATTATTGATAAAGCCGACATCAAAGGGCGCATTGTGTATAACTAATTCGGCACCCTTAATAAATGCTATAAAATCATCAACAATTTGCTCAAAATGCGGCTTGTCATCTAAAAATTGATTAGTGATGCCATGAACAGCAATGGCACCTTCATCAATGATTCGATCAGGATTAATATAAACATGAAAGCGTTTGCCGGTTAAGCGACGCTTAACCATTTCCACACAACCAATTTCAATGATTCTATGGCCTTCCTGAGGATTTAACCCAGTGGTTTCTGTATCAAGAATTACTAAGCGGTTGGCATAGGTGCGCTTATCCATAGGGTATCTTTATGTTTGAATGATAATTCGGGTTGATTTAAGTGAGTTTGACGATGGCAATGACAGCAGAAACGGTTAGGCCTAGCGACCAGAACATAAATCTGTCCATACGATTGGTGATAGTGGTCAAATGTTTATCGATTTGCTCAAAACGCTTGTCCACTTGCTCAAAACGCTTGTCCACTTGCTCAAAGTGCTTTTCAACTTGCTCAAAACGCTTGTCGACTTGCTCAAAACGCTTGTCGACTTGTTCAAAACGTTTGTTCATATCGATACGTATTTCTTCAAAGCGTTTATTCATATCGATGCGCATTTCTTCAAAACGCTTGTTGCTAATCTCAAAGCTTTGTAGCATTAACTCGCGCTGGTGCTTGAGTTCTTCTTCAACACGGACTATACGTTCACGGATATCCAACTCATAACGCACATTGGCAAAAGTAGCTTCCTGGCGCGTTGACATGCTTTGTTCTATAAGTTGCTGGATTTGTAGTAGATCTTCTTGAGCAAGTGCCATAATGATGGTTCCAGTGAATAAGCAATATCAATACTAGGTTAGCTAGAATGCGGGTGCAAAGCAACGCGAGGTTATAAGCGCTAATAGCGCTTTAAAGATAACCGGGCTGTCTTTCGTTGCTCTACCTAAACCCTAAATATAACCCTGAGGGTTTTTAGTCTGCCAGTTCCAGGTATCTGTTACCATGTCATCCAGGGTTTTTTCCACTTTCCAGTCAAGTTCTTTTAATGCCAAATCAGGATTGGCAAAGCATTCTGCAAGGTCGCCTGCCCGACGTGGAGAAATTTTATAATTAATGGTTTTGCCGGTTACTTTTTCGAAAGCATTGATTATTTCAAGAACACTATAGCCTCTACCTGCGCCCAGATTATAAGCCTTACAAGCACCCGCTGCGAATTTTTCGCTGTTCAATGCCGCTATTGCATTAATATGGCCTTTTACCAAGTCAACCACATGAATATAATCTCTGATACCGGTGCCATCCCGAGTTGGATAATCATCGCCAAATACCGATAATTGCGTTAATTTGCCAATGGCAACCTGGGCAACATAAGGCATCAGGTTATTAGGGATTCCATTCGGATCTTCGCCAATCAGTCCGCTTTCATGTGCGCCTATCGGATTAAAATACCGCAGCAAGGCAATTTTCCAGGGAGATTCCGTTGGGCTGATTTTATCTGCCGCTGACAAATCCCGTAAAATGTCCTCAATCATGGCTTTTGATCGGCCATAAGGATTGATGGCTCCCAGTGCAAAATCTTCAGTGTATTGCGGACAGGAAGATTCACCATAAACAGTAGCCGACGAACTAAAGACCAATTGCTTTACGTTTGCCTGGCTCATCACTTCGGTCAGCACCAGCGTTCCGTAGACGTTATTATGATAATACAATTGCGGTTGCTCACACGATTCGCCAACCGCTTTTAAACCTGCAAAATGAATCACGGTATCCGGTGATTCTTTGGCAAAAATTTCAGTTAACGCTTGTTTGTCACGAATATCGGCCTGATAAAAAGACAGTGATTTTCCGGTGATTTGTTGCACGCGAGTCAACGATTCGGGCTTGCTGTTTGATAGATTATCAACCACCACGACCTTGAAACCTGCTTGCAGTAATTCAATGCAGGCATGGCTGCCGATATAACCGGCTCCACCTGTTACTAAAACGGTCTTATTATTCATAGTTATTTTATCGGGTTATTTTGAGTTTTATCAGATGTACGCGTCGGTTATCTGCTCTAATTATTTCAAAGCGCAGGTTACCGACAATGAGATTTTCACCTTTTTTAGGCATGTGTTCAAGATGACTGACTATAAAGCCGCCGATGGTATCGTATTCATCAGTGGCTAAATGCGTGGAGAAATAGTCATCAAATTCTTCAATAGGAATAAGCGCTTTTATCATGAACTCATTAGCGCTGCGTTGAAAGATATAGCCTTCATCTTCATGATCATCGTGTTCGTCTTCAATTTCACCGACGATTTCTTCCAAGACATCCTCAATGGTGACCAGTCCCGCAGCCTGTCCGTATTCATCGACCACAATGGCCATGTGGTTGCCATTGGTCCGTAATTCCTTAAGTAATACATTTAAACGCTTACTTTCAGGGACGACGCAGGCGGGGCGCATGATGTCCTGAACCGTCATGGTCTTGTTTTGTAATACCCGCGCCAGTAAATCTTTGGCCAACAAAACGCCAACCACTTTACTGCGATCCCCGTCAATGACTGGATAACGGGAATGACAAAACTCAATGACCAAT
>CAIQND010000115.1 GCA_903873045.1 uncultured Methylococcaceae bacterium
GCTCTTTTAATCAAAGAAAAACACAACTTTTTTCCATTTTTTGCTTATAGCCTCATGAGCTTGGCAACGTTCATTATTTATGCCTACGATAAAACAAAGGCGTATAAGAATGAATGGAGAGTTTCAGAAAAAACATTACAACTGCTTGCGTTACTAGGCGGTTGGCCTGGCGCTTTAATTACCCAGCGCGTTATACGGCATAAAAATAAAAAAATATCTTTTCAAGTAGCTTTTTGGATTATTGTCAACATTCATCTGGCAATTTGGCTTGATATTATGTTTTTTAAAAGTACTGGTATTGAATCTGTTTTGTGCCTGCTTTATAGTTCTTGTTGACCCAAATAAACCGACTTATGCGTACGCCAACTCAACTTATCTACCTCAACCTTGCTCCTACCAACAAAGGTAACACGTGATCCGACCTAAATTAGTATTACGCCTGATCCATATAAACTGGGTTCTCGTCGTTCATGGCTTGGACGAACTCGTTTTAAAAACCCATTTATTCCGCCCTGTCCGTTACTTGGCTTTTATTACCCCCAGCTATTGGCGTAAACCCAAAGCGGATTCCCGTGGCGTCAGAATCAGACGTGCCCTTGAAGACCTTGGCCCTATTTATGTCAAATTCGGGCAAGCTTTATCGACCCGCAAAGATATATTGCCTGATGACATTTCAGATGAACTGGTCAAATTGCAAGACCGGGTGCCGCCCTTTGCTAATGAAATTGCCCGCAGCATTATTGAAAAAGAACTGGGCATGTCCATTGCCGAGGCTTTTGCCGAGTTTGACCCGACACCTTTGGCCTCCGCTTCTGTTGCCCAAGTGCATACCGCAACGTTACACACCGGCGAAAAAGTTATCGTTAAAGTGTTACGCCCCGACATTGAAGAACGGATTCGTTCCGACATCGGCCTGCTTTATGAATTGGCTCGTTTTGCGGAACGGTTCTGGTCAGATGCCAGAAGATTACGTGCTATGGATGTGGTTGCAGAATTTGAAAGGTCCACCCTGGACGAACTGGATCTGGTTAGAGAAGCCGCTAATGCCGCCAAATTGCGCCGCAATTTTGAAAACTCGGAATTGATCTACATACCCGAAATCTACTGGGAATTTACGCGCCAGAAAGTCATGGTGATGGAAAGAATCTACGGCATACCAGTTGGAGAAATAGAGCAACTCAAAGCCGCTGGCGCAAACTTTAAAGTGTTGGCTGAACGTGGAGTAGAAATATTTTTTACCCAGGTATTTAGAGATAACTTTTTTCATGCCGACATGCATCCCGGCAATATTTTTGTCGAACTGCCGGATAAATACATTGCCGTTGATTTTGGTATCGTCGGGTCTTTGTCACTGTCTGACCAACGTTACCTGGCAGAAAATTTTCTGGCTTTTTTTAACCGTGATTATCGAAAAGTCGCAGAAATGCACGTTGAGTCCGGTTGGGTACCCCGCTCAACCCGCATAGAAGAATTTGAATCCGCCATTCGCAGCGTTTGCGAACCCATCTTTGAAAAACCGCTAAAAGACATTTCCTTTGGCCAATTATTATTGCGTTTATTCCAAACCGCCCGACGCTTTGATATGCACGTTCAACCGCAATTAGTATTGCTACAAAAAACACTGCTCAATATTGAAGGCTTAGGCAGACAGCTTTACCCCGAACTGGATTTATGGCAAACCGCCAAACCTTTTCTTGAAAAATGGTTCCATGAGCGTTTGGGCCCTAAAGCCAAAATCAACAAAATAATCAAACAGTTCCCCGAATTTGCCGAACAGTTTCCGGAAATCCCGTCTTTGCTTTACAAAGCACTGGATCATGCTGCTCATGCACAGCAACACGCCGAGATTCAGCAACAAGAATTGGCCCTGATGCGACAACTTATGGATAAAAATCATAAAACCACCGTATGGGCCATGATTATTAGCGCCTTTATTATTAGTGCTGCGGTATTGTTTCAATAGCGTCCAACCTAATGACGAACTATAGTCGCGACGTGGGCATCGCTCCCACCGTGGGAGCGACGCCCCCGTCGCGACTAACGAAAACATGTATCTACTTTAAAAAGCCGGGTAAATTGAATGCTAGCAATAAATAATTAAGCAATTAATTTTAAAGTATTTTATTTTTACATATCAACTTGTACCCGGGGATTTAAAGTGGATACGAAAACATCTTGATTTATCCGGGATTGCCTCAGTCAAGCTAAAAAAACCGGAACAACGAATATCAGCGTTTTAAAGTCCACGATGCATACTCTACAAGGTTATTCCACACCATAAACATTGACATTAACAAGCCGCCACTATAAAATTTCGCTCAGCTTGAGTTTGTTTTACCGTTATGCTTATCTTTACGAAGTTTTTACTATATTGCTCGTCCTGTTTATCATAAGTAATTCTTAAATTTCTCAGCGCTACCGGCCTCTTGGGGCTTCAATTACATATTTTATATAGGACTACACAATGGCCACTGGTACAGTTAAATGGTTTAACGCTGAAAAAGGTTTCGGTTTTATTCAACAAGAAAATGGCGAAGACGTTTTTGTTCATTTTCGTAACATCAACAGCTCCGGTTTTAAATCTCTTGATGAAGGCCAAAAAGTACAGTTTACTGTAACTCAAGGTCAAAAAGGCCCGCAAGCAGAAGAAGTAACCATCATCTAATTGCAATTAAACGGTAGCCTGCTTATCGGTAGGCTACCGTTTGCTTTACCCCGCTTTACAACACATCCCCCCTTATATTACACACTCCTTTTTTACACCGCACTTTACAGCGCTTTATTAGCTGCCAATACCGCAATACACTATCAACAAAACCTGTCATTATTGATTTTTTCTACCTTAAAATTAATATTGTTTGATGGATTTTAAATCACTTAAGTCATAACTACCCAAGCCCTTGACCATCGCCTTGATCAGGTCAATATAAACCTACAGCTTGTGTCCTTTTTATGTCTCTTTTACACATAAATTTTCTTGTGCTATGCTAGCGTCACATATTGATGCAGCATCAAGGATACGTGTTGTTTTAACGAATAGAATCGCCATTAAGAGTTGACCATGACCGAATCAAGCAATATCCAAGTGACCGTGCAAGCTATAACCACTGCACTCAAAGATAAACCGGGTGCACTTTTACCTATTTTGCACGCCATTCAAGATGCCTTGGGTTATGTGCCTGCCGAAAGCGTCCACGCCATTGCCGATGCTTTACGTCTTTCTCGCGCTGAAGTGCATGGTGTCATCAGCTTTTACCATTATTTCCGCGACACTCCGCCAGGCAAACACACGATTCATCTTTGCCGAGCCGAATCCTGCCAAGCTATGGGGGGTAAAGACCTCGAAAATCATGTCAAAACTCGACTGGGTATTGATTTTCACGAAACCACCGCAGATGGCCAGTTTTCTCTGGAACCCGTTTATTGTTTGGGTAACTGTGCCTGTTCTCCTGCCATGCAAATCGGTAATGAAATTTATGGCAGAGTGACCGCAAACAGCTTTGACACGACCATCAACGAAACAGAGGCATTGACATGAGTATCACTATTTTTGTTCCCTGCGATTCCAGTGCCATTTCACTAGGTGCTGACCGTGTCGCTGCGGCTATCGTTAAAGAAGCTGAAAAGCGCAGCATTGATATTCAGTTAATCCGTAACGGCTCAAGAGGCCTATTCTGGCTGGAACCACTGGTTGAAGTGCACACCGAAGCCGGTCGCCTAGCTTACGGCCCTATTCAGGTCAGTGATGTCGCCAGCCTGTTTGATGCCAATTTTGTACAAGGCGATGCCCATCCCCTGCTGTTGGGTTTAACAGAAGAACTGGATTACCTAAAAAAACAACAACGCTTAACCTTTGCCCGCATTGGTATAACAGATCCTGTCAGCCTGGACGATTACCTAAATAATGACGGCTATCGCGGCTTAAGCAATGCCTTAAATCAGTCACAAGCCGATATTGTTAAAACCGTGACCGATTCAGGTTTACGGGGTCGCGGTGGCGCGGCTTTCCCTACGGGCATTAAATGGAATACCGTACTGGGAACACCCTCGGAACAAAAATATATTATCTGTAATGCCGACGAAGGCGATTCCGGTACTTTTTCTGACCGCATGGTGATGGAAGGCGACCCGTTTGTCTTAATTGAAGGCATGACTATCGCGGGTATTGCCGTTGGTGCAAACCAAGGTTACATCTACTTACGGGTAGAATATCCTCACGCCCATAAAGCCCTGAATACCGCCATTGAAAAAGCCTATCAAGCCGGTTACCTGGGCGACAACATTCAAGGCAGCGGCAAAAGCTTTCATCTTGAAGTTCGCTTGGGCGCTGGCGCTTATATCTGTGGCGAAGAAACCTCTTTAATGGAAAGCCTGGAAGGCAAACGCGGACTGGTGCGTTTTAAACCACCCCTGCCTGCCATCAGTGGTTTGTTTGGCAAACCCACCGTGGTTAATAACGTCATTTCCTTGGCATCCGTACCAATTATTCTGGATAAAGGCGGTGATTATTACCGTGATTTTGGCATGGGGCGCTCGCGCGGCACCTTGCCTCTGCAACTGGCAGGTAATATTAAACACGCCGGTTTGGTTGAACTGGCTTTTGGTATGACCTTACGCGAACTACTTTATGATTTTGGTGGCGGCTCAGCATCAGGACGCCCCATAAAAGCGGTTCAAGTCGGTGGCCCTTTAGGTGCTTATTTACCTGAAGCGCAATTTGACACCCCACTGGATTATGAAGCTTTCGCTGCAAACTGGACGGTATTGGGACATGGCGGCGTGGTGGTTTTTGATGACACGGCCGACATGGCACAAATGGCCCGCTACAACATGGAATTTTGCGCGATTGAATCTTGCGGTAAATGCACACCCTGCCGCATAGGCTCTACCCGTGGTTATGAAGTGATAGACAACATTATCGCAGGCCAAGAGCTTGGCAAAAACATACCTCTGTTACGTGATCTTTGCAACACCTTACTTAACGGCTCGCTTTGTGCATTAGGCGGTATGACTCCCTACCCTGTACTGAGTGCTTTAAACCATTTCCCGAAAGACTTCGGGATCGATGAAAAAGCAAACGCAGCCTGATAACGACACAAGGAATCAATCATGAGCATGAATAAAGAACAAGATTTTGGCACACCTGCCAGCACAGCAAGCCAATTGGTTACCCTGGAAATTGACGGTTTTAAAGTCACCGCGCCTGCGGGCACTTCCATCATGCGGGCGGCGGCAAGTATCGGCATCGACATCCCTAAATTATGTGCAACCGACAGCATTGAGCCATTTGGCTCTTGTCGGCTTTGCGTTGTCCAGATTGAAGGCGGTAAAGGGATGCCCGCCTCTTGCACTACACCTGTGGCAGAAGGCTTAAAAGTAATCACCCAAAACCAAAAGCTGGCAGAGGTTCGCCGTGGCGTTATGGAATTATACATTTCCGATCATCCGCTGGACTGCCTGACCTGTTCAGCCAACGGCGATTGCGAACTGCAAGATATGGCCGGTGCGGTAGGTTTACGTGAAGTCCGTTACAACCCGATTGAAACCCATCTGGATGCCGTCAAAGACGAAAGCAACCCTTATTTCAGCTTTGACCCCAGCAAATGTATTGTTTGTTCTCGCTGCGTTAGAGCGTGCGAAGAAACCCAAGGCACCTTTGCTTTAACCATTGATGGTCGCGGCTTTGATTCCAAAGTATCGCCCAGCCAAAATGAAGCTTTCATGGATTCCGAATGCGTCTCTTGTGGCGCTTGCGTACAGGCCTGCCCAACAGCGACCTTAATGGAAAAATCGGTGATTGACCACGGCCAGCCCGAACATGCCATTATAACCACCTGCGCCTACTGTGGCGTCGGCTGTTCATTTAGGGCAGAAATGAAAGGCGAACAAGTCATTCGCATGGTACCCAATAAAGATGGCCAAGCCAATCATGGGCATTCCTGTGTCAAAGGTCGTTTTGCATTTGGCTATGCCACCCATAAAGACCGCATGACCAAACCCATGATTCGTGCCAGCATTAAAGATGCCTGGCAAGAAGTCAGCTGGGAAGAAGCCATCAATCATGCCGCTTCTGAGCTAAGACGCATCCAGACAAAATACGGCAAAGATGCTATCGGCGGCATTACTTCTTCTCGTTGTACCAACGAAGAAGTGTATATCATGCAAAAACTCATTCGTGCGGGTTTTGGCAATAATAATGTGGACACCTGTGCGCGGGTTTGCCATTCTCCAACAGGTTACGGATTGAAACAAACCTTTGGTGAATCATCAGGCACGCAAGATTTTGACTCCGTGATGAAAGCGGACGTCATTATGGTTATTGGTGCCAACCCCACCGACGGCCATCCGGTATTTGGCTCACAAATGAAAAAACGCCTGCGTCAGGGTGCAAAATTGATCGTCATTGATCCGCGTGAAATTGATCTGGTCAAAAATTCACCGCATGTTCAAGCCGATCACCATTTAAAACTACGTCCCGGCACTAATGTCGCGTTGGTTAATGCCATTGGTCACGTCATCGTGACCGAAAAACTAATGGACGAAGCCTTTGTCAAAGCGCGTTGCGATATTGCCTCTTTTACAAAATGGGAAACCTTTATTGCCCAAGAACACAACTCTCCGGAAGCCACAGAATCCGTAACAGGCGTTCCGGCAACCGAACTTAGGGCAGCAGCAAGACTTTATGCCACTAGCGACAACGGTGCCATTTATTACGGCCTGGGCGTTACCGAACACAGCCAAGGCTCCACCATGGTTATCGGCATTGCCAACATCGCCATGGCAACCGGTAACTTAGGGCGTGAAGGCGTCGGCGTTAACCCGCTACGTGGACAGAATAACGTACAGGGTTCTTGCGATATGGGTTCATTTCCACATGAATTCCCCGGCTATCGCCATGTCTCTGACCCAGACACACACCAACTGTTTGAAGCCGCATGGCAGGCTGAATTAAGCAATGAACCGGGCTTACGTATCCCCAATATGTTTGATGCCGCTTTTGATAAAAGCTTTATGGGACTGTACTGCGAAGGTGAAGACATCGCCCAATCTGATCCTGACACTCAGCATGTACATGCCGCCTTACGCGCCATGGAATGTGTCATTGTGCAAGATATATTCCTCAATGAAACGGCAAAATTTGCGCATGTCTTCTTGCCCGGCGCATCATTTTTAGAAAAAAACGGGACCTTTACCAACGCAGAACGACGTATCTCCCCCGTCCGTAAAGTCATGTCACCCTTGGCCGGCTATCAGGACTGGGAAGTTACCCAACTGCTGTCAAATGCCATGGGTTACCCGATGAACTACAGCCATCCCTCAGAAATCATGGCTGAAATTGCCAGCCTGACACCGACTTTTGCCGGTGTCAGTTATGAAAAAATTGACGAACTGGGCAGCATCCAATGGCCCTGCTATGATGAAGCCTCGGTTGGCACCCCCATCATGCATGAAGACAGCTTTATGCGCGATAACGGCAAAGGCTTGTTTATGTTGACCGAATACGTCCCCACCATAGAACGTAGCAGTCGCAAATTTCCGTTACTGTTGACCACCGGACGCATCCTGTCGCAATACAATGTCGGTGCCCAAACACGTCGTACAGAAAATAACGCTTGGCATTCAGAAGACCGTCTTGAAATTCACCCGCATGATGCCGAAGACCGTGGCGTTAAAATGGATGATTGGGTTGGTATTAAAAGCCGTGCCGGTGAAACCGTATTACGTGCGACCATTACCGATCGTGTACAACCTGGCGTGGTTTATACTACCTTCCATTTCCCCGAATCCGGAGCCAATGTCATCACTACCGACAACTCTGATTGGGCAACCAATTGCCCGGAATATAAAGTGACCGCCGTACAAATCAGTAAAGTTAATCAACCGTCTGAATGGCAAGAAAAGTACCGTGCATTTTCAGAAACACAGTTAGATTTGCTTGAGCAAGGCATTAATAATAGCTAACCATCCGGCAATCAGGTACCTCTCTCAAGGGCAACCCATGAGAGAGGTATTAATACAAATTTTATAGCCAATGAAACAATGAGTTATGGTAGATACAAACGCATTCTCCTGCTAAAAAGGGTTGAAGTAACGACTGCACGCATGCAGAAGGTACCCAGTCATGGAGCGAGGAAGGTAGAAGCGCGTACGGAACAGCGATTGAGAATAATGCAGGAACAGCGCAGCGGTGTAAAATCAACGTCTCATAACCCTCTTTCCCTTGAGGAAGAAGTGGCGTTGACTTGTGTAGACGCCGATACCCTGAGAGAAGATTAACTCATGCAATCGTTACTATTGGATTTGGGCTGGCCCAGCTATCAACAAAGATCCGTTGATCGCTGGCAAGGTGATATGCATGAAAAAAAGCAAGATTATATTGCCGAAGAAGTCCCTATTTCCCTGATTTATAACGGCACGCCGCATGTCGTCATGCTGGCAACCCCAACTAATCTGGAAGAGTTTGCTTTGGGCTTTAGCATCACCGAAGGTATTATTAAAAATCCGCAAGAATTACTCTCAGCGCGGATTTATAATCGCTCCAGCGGTATTGAGGTACAATTAAAAATTCCCGACAACCGCTTTCAAGGCATGGCCGATAAAGGCCGTAATTTAACCGGTCGTACCGGTTGTGGTCTGTGTGGAGCTAGTACCTTAAAACAGGCCATTCGCCAACCCAATCAGGTTAATGGCGACTTATCCCTGTCAGGTGCCCAGTTACGCTCTGCGTTAACCGACATTAAACAACACCAAACATTAAACCGCTTAACCGGAGCCGTGCATGCCGCAGCCTGGGTTGTTCCAGGCCTGGGCATTGTCGATCTCAGGGAAGATGTAGGCCGGCATAATGCATTGGATAAGTTAATTGGTTTATTATTGCGTACCGACAAAGATTTATCGGCCGGCTTTGTTATCGTGACCAGTCGAGCCAGTTATGAAATGGTACAAAAAACTGCGTGGGTTGGCATTACTCTGCTCGCGGCTATTTCTGCGCCTACCGGTCTGGCCATAAGACTGGCCGATGAAACAGGACTTACTTTAATCGGTTTTGCCCGTGATGATCAACATGTTATCTATACTCATCCACAGCGCTTAACTCACAGCAACCCTCTTATTTAATTAACCATGAAAATTGAAACACTTGTCAAAATGGCCAATGACATTGGTAATTTTTTTAACGCAGAAAGCAATAAAGAAATCGCTGCTGAAGGCATATCAAAACACATTTTAAGATCATGGCATCCCAAAATGCGTAGTGAAATCATTGCTTATTGTAAAAAAGATGGATCAGCCTTAAGCGAGTTGGCCAGAACCGCAATAACCAAACTTGATCAGGCTTAATTTTTACTCACCACGAAGACACGAAGAACACGAAGTTTTCTTTATTCGTGCCTGAAACGTGACGTGATTTGCAGCGCCGCCACTCACGTTACCAAGACACATCGTTTTTTTTCGTGTCCTTCGTGTATTCGTGGTGAAAAGCTTTTAAGATTACCACAAGCCCTAAGGATTAACGCATGAAAACGACAGATGCATACCGAGAAAGACTGCTAACTGAACTTATTGAACACAGCGCCCAAATTGATGCGTTGGTCATAGAATCCAGACAGGCAGGTACTAACGTTGATACAAAACTCGAAGCGTTACGCGCCAAACAGCAAATAACTACCAAAAAACTGCACCAACTGGAAGACTCCGACATCAACGTTTGGGAAAACATCGGAGACGGCGGCTAACCAAGCATCCGAAAAGGTGCGCGATTCACACCCTACGATACTACTAACAACCTAAAAAACCCACCCGTTTTGCAAAAAATCACATTCAAATCCCCCCTAACGCAACAAATGCTTTATTATTAGCGCCTTAAAATAACAAGCCTAAAAAGCGACACTAAAAATAATGAGCAACCTTTCAGAAGCAAAAACCGACCGCAGCTTATCCCTGATAATATTATTTGCCGGCACCTTATTTACCAGCGCGTCGCTGATGTTTGTTCTGCAACCCTTGTTCGGAAAGCTGTTATTACCTTTACTGGGCGGCTCTCCAGCGGTTTGGAATACCTGCATGGTGTTTTATCAAAGCCTATTGTTTCTGGGTTATCTTTATGCACACACTATTTCCACACGTTTTGGTCAACATCGCCAAATCCAAATACATACGGTCGTTATACTAATCAGCTTTCTGGCGCTGCCTTTAGCCTTGCCGGAAAATATAGCCCCACCCACTGACAGCAACCCAACACTCTGGCTGCTTTGGACGTTATTTCTGGCTATCGGCCTGCCTTTTTTCGTGGTATCAACCACGGCACCACTGGTACAAAAATGGTTTGCCAATATTGGTCATCATACCAGCCATGATCCTTATTATCTCTATGCCGCCAGCAACACCGGCAGTCTGATTGCCTTACTCAGTTATCCTTTTTTACTTGAGCCGACTATAGGTTTAGCTAATCAAAAAGTTTATTGGAGCATTGGTTATCTGATGCTCTGCCTGCTTATCGCCGGTTGCGCTTTTGTACTCTGGAAAACACAACAAAATAAAGTCATTGAACAAGATAACGTACCGGAAGAAGAGCCACTGGGTCTTTATCGCAAATTGCACTGGATGGCTTTGGCTTTTGTGCCCTCCAGTTTACTCTTGGGACTAACAAATTTTATAAGCACCGACATTGCCTCTGTGCCGTTATTATGGATTATTCCATTAACCCTCTATTTACTGTCGTTTGTGATCGTATTTTCCAAATGGAATGACAAAATACATCCCGTCATGGTCAAGCTACAGCCCATTGTATTATTGCCGTTTATCGCTTACGCCTTCATCAACCCGGCCGATCTGCCCTACTGGGCCTACTTAGCATTGCATTTGCTGGCTTTTTTCTTTGCTGTTATGGTCTGTCATGGCGAGTTGGCAAAAAACCGCCCCCATACCCAATATTTAACCACTTTTTATCTGATTATGTCGTTTGCAGGCATGTTGGGCGGCATGTTTAACACGTTTGTAGCGCCCTTCATTTTTAACGGCATTTACGAATACCCCCTCATGATTGTTGCCGCACTATTACTGCGTCCAGGCTCAAAGGGTGCATTTAAAAAAGGCCTGCTACTCCAAATAATACCCCCTGCCCTGCTCATTACTACCGGCTTGATTCTTTATACGCGAGTTAACGATTTACTCCCGTATTTTGATGTCATTATCATCAGTTTAATCGCCCTAACCGTTGCAACCTATTTCTTTAGGGCCAAACCGGTTGCTTTTGCTTTATTAACCGGTGCGATTATTTTTTTAGCGCTTGGGGTGCATGGCCTGTCATCGCATACACTCTATCAGGAACGCTCATTTTTTGGGGTGCTTGCCGTACGGGAAAGTGTCTTGACTGATGAACAAAATCAGCCTGAAAAATATCATGAACTCTTTCATGGCACCACCAAACATGGCGCACAACGCCTACCTGAAAATCTGGCCAAAATACCGTTAACCTATTACAGTCGCCCCGGCCCGATGGGACAACTGTTTAAAGAATATGACAACACCAATCAAAACTGGAACATTGGCATAGTTGGACTGGGTGCAGGCGCTTTAGCCTGTTATGCCAAAGAGCAACAACACTGGACATTGTACGAAATCGATCCGCTGGTTATCGACATTGCCAGTAATCCTGACTACTTTAGCTACCTTAAACGTTGTACTTACAACACCACGATGAGCTTGGGTGATGCCCGTTTGTCACTGGAAAAAGAACCGGATCAAAAGTTTGATTTATTAGTTATGGATGCGTTTAGCTCGGATTCTGTCCCCACCCATTTACTAACGGAAGAAGCACTGGCGCTTTATTTTAAAAAATTAAAACCCAACGGCCTACTGGCTTTTCATATCACCAATCGCCATTTGTCCTTAAAGAAAGTTTTATCCATTCATGCCGAGCATTTACATTTCTCGGCACTGATACAAGAATTTAAACCTCAGCAAGAATTACCGCTGGTAGTTGCAACAGACTGGGTCGTAATGGCAAAAAATCCGGACACATTAACACCGCTCAGCCTAAGCCGTCTTGGTCACTGGCAAAAAATGCCCTTATATTTTGACATGAAACCCTGGACAGATGACTTTACCAATATTGTCAGCATCTGGAAATAAAAGCCGCTTGCTGAACGGTTACCAATTCAGAAACACCCAAGCGCCCTAACCCGTAGGAGCCAACCTCAATACAGCCAAGTTAAGTATACCACATGAGTAAAACCGCCTTAGGAATAGGCACGAAATAACTTAGACATCTTACTCCCTCTCCCTTCGGGAGAGGGTTGGGGTGAGGGGATATAAATGGTCAAGTTATTTCATGCGCGTTCCTTAGCTGTTTTTACAAGCAATAGCTGAAGCGATTGCACTCCAGTTTTTTGGCTACCAACTTAACGCGGGACATAGTCGAGACTTAACCGTTCGTCCTATAGACTTTCAGATAAATAACTTCCAAGTAACACCAAGAAAATCATTGATTTTAAAGGTTTTTAATTGGTAAAGTTGGAAATTTAATATCTGAAAGTCTATAAGCCTCGGTTAAGTCGTTCATGGTTCGACAAGGCTCTCCTGAGCGCCAGACGAAGTGCTCACCATAAACGGCTTAACCTCAAACTGTCCCGTATTAAGTTGGTAGCCAATTTTTTAAACACCTTGCGTTTAAGTTAACGATATTGGGCGAACCTGTGTGTTCACTCAATTCAATGAATTTGTCCCATTTTGGGCAGACATACAGATCTATCTCTACGGTTATGCACTGAACGCTTACAAATCCACAACAATAACTGCAAGCACTATAAAAAGAAAACAACCTTCTTTAAAACGTGTCCAATCTTTATCATCCTTACGCTATGGCAAAAAAAAGCATCGACTGAGTCATTACCTTTCCTAAAGTTTAAATGGCTAAAACAAGGATTAGCAACTATAATGATCAGGTTAGTGGATAGTACTACGCGCTTAATGCGGGACTTCTATTTAATA
>CAIQND010000116.1 GCA_903873045.1 uncultured Methylococcaceae bacterium
AGCGGATGCGCCCGTTAAGCCGTTCGCTGAGCGGAGTCGAAGCGGACAACTCGCTTCGACTCCGCTCAGCGAACGGTCTCTTTTAATGCTTTATCATTAAGTTAACCCTATTGACGGTTAATCCTTTTTTCTTGTCCCGTCTAAAACTGGTAGCCTTAATTCACCACGAAGAAAAACAAAGGTAAAAACTTCGTGTCTCGGCAACTGCCCCTGCGTTGCTCTACCTCCTGCATCCATGCAGTCGTTCGTGGTGAAATCCTGCTACAAGCCTTCCCAAGGCGTGTACAAGCCCTCAACATTAACGCCGAACATATCCAGCACCCGACCGACCGTTTCGTTAACCATCGCTGTTAATGAATCGGTTTTACTGTAAAAAGCCGGCATCGGTGGAAACATAATGCCACCCATTTCCGTCACAATGCCCATATTTCTGATATGCACCAAATTTAACGGCGTTTCACGCGGCATTACCACCAAACGCCTACGCTCTTTTAAAACGACATCAGCGGAACGTGAAATCAAATTATCACCAAAGCCATGAGCCACCGCTGCCAGCGTTTTCATTGAACACGGTGCAATAATCATTCCTTCCGTTTTAAAACCGCCACTGGAAATACTGGCGGCAATATCATCAATACCATGGGTCACATCGGCCAACTTAAACAGTTCGGCCCGTTTCATATCCATTTCGTGTTTTAAATTAACCACACCCGCATTAGAAATAACAAGATGCGTTTCCCATTCGTCCTGTGCCTGTAAAATTTGCAACATTCTTACGCCGTAAACGGCACCGGTTGCCCCAGTCATAGCAATAATCAAGCGTTTTTTCTGAGTCATTTTATAATATTATTGAGTGAGTCATGCTGTTTACGGCCACGGCTGCGAACGTTTAATAAATCAAGTGAACTGATTTTAATCTATGTGGCGACTTAAAGCATAACAAGGCCATTAAAAATAATTCACCACAAAGAAAAAATCCACAGCTTTCGGCAAACGGGTTAAAAACGGGCCCATCCGCTACTTGGGGGAGCGACTAAAAGATTGGGTTGCTCAGTTACTTAAAGCCCTCTCCAGCGGGAGAAGGAGTAAAGTTACTTGCGTCCCCCAAGTAGCGGATGCACCGGTTAAAAACTTTCCTTTACAATAACCCTCTTGGATAAGCTAAAAAAGGCGCAGGATTTTTGTTTATTCTTAATGCCGGATACTCGGCCGACCTAATGCCTTGCGCAAGTCGTCCAAATAATGTTTACCTATCGCCAGCTCAACGATGCAACCGAGAAAAGTGACATTGTACCCCTCGACTCTATAAAGATCGGGCTTAAGTCCATTTACATGGTTAAGATTAACCAGATGACTTTTATGAATTTGCATAAAATCAGACAATTCATAATCAATTTTCCATCGATTTAAGGCAGTATGAACACAATCCAGTACCTCACCATGCATCAGCTTCACCTTAACGGTATTACCATTGTTATTGGTTTGAATATATAAAATATCATCCGGCTTTATATATTTTATACACCAAACGCTTTCCTCACAGCTTATGACTTTATGTCTAATCTCAATGCGCTTTAGCGGCGGAGTTTGTTGCGCTTTGCGTATTCTATCCAGTGCTTGCGCCACTTTGGCATCATCAAGCGGCTTGATCAAGTAACCGAAAGGACGTACTTGATGGGCAGCTAACGCATATTCCTCATAACCGGTTGTAAATACCAGCCAGGGTAATCGGGGAAAAGCCAGGCGGTCTATACGATAAGCCAAATCCAAACCGGCACGTTGTCCTTCCGTTTCAATATCAATATCCAGAAATATACCATCAATATTGCCGACCTCTATCAGCGGCCAAGCACTGGCCGTATCCTCAAAAACACCGACTATCTCTACATCAGGGTGTAACGATAATAAATATTTTAATTCATCTTGAGCCAGAGGCCGATCTTCAACAATCATTACGCGCATTTTTTTCATGATCCACTTCTTTTTGCTTGTTTCAATAACGCGACAGTGCCTTGGCCTACGACACTGTCAAAGCTTAACTCAACGCTTTCACCAAATATCAAGCGCAAACTTTGCAGTAATTGATGCAATGCCACCCCGCTGCCCTTATTGTCCGATTTTACCGGGCGCTTGCCCAACTCAAGTAAACGTTCAGGCGTTATACCACGGCCATTATCGCTTACTTGCAACAATAACAGATCACCTTCCGTACGGGCACTTACCAGCAGTTGATAAGGCGCTGGACGGCCTTTAAAGCCATGTTTCAAAGCGTTTTCCACCAGGGTTAAAAGACAGCCAGGAAGCACCTGTACCGTCAACAATTCTTCAGCAATAACGAAATCATCCTGTAACTTATCGGCCAAGCCTAACCGTTGCAAGGCCAGAAAACATTGCAGTTGCGCCAGCTCTTGCGCCAGAGTAATGGTATTGAGTCCTGCAAATTGACGCGTATATTGAAAGAAATGCGCCAACTGCCCCACATAATATCGGGCCTTGTCAGGATCAGATCTAATCAGTGACCTAAGATCATTCAGCGCATTATTCAAAAAATGGGGATCAACTTGTGCCCGCAAAGCGCGAAGCTCAGCCTGTAAAGCCAGCAAACGCGACTCTTTAGCTTCATTCTCCAGTCGGTCGCGATCAAGATCACGCATAATCCAAAAAAACAACATGCACCCCAAGCTATTGACAATACCGACCGGCACCACCACCTCCCAAGATAACGCCAAAGCGTCGTTGTAAGGTCGCACGAGGATTAAAATCAGTAATCTATGCAGTAAAGTTCCCGCTATCGCAACCCCAAACACACCAGTTACCGTGGCCACCCAGTGCGGTCGAAAACAGCGTATAGCGCCCGCAAACCCACCTAATAACATAGTGGCTAAACCACTCGCCAGTGCAGCAAAGCCGCCTAATTGGTAGCGCTCCGCACCCGCCAGCAGACCTGCACCCAAGCCGACCCATGGCCCACCTATCAAACCTGATGCCAGAATCATGGTATCGCGAAAACCGACGAGAGCCTGAGTTTCTCCAAGTTGCTCCGGTATCTGTGCTGCCAAGTCTATTGTCTGTAAGTTTTGATGTATATCGATGGGGATACCACTGTGCGTACCTATGATAGCCAGCAAAGCAAATACCGATATTGCCGGAACGCGGTAACGCCATGTTACTTCAGTGCCACGCAAGGCCTGACGCAACCATTCAAAACGGATGGCAATAAACGCAGCAACGACGACAATAAAAAGCCTCGGTATTATTTGCACAATTATATCAAGCCAATGCAAATAAATAGACACGCCCGATAAATTCATTGCTTATCCAACTATTAACTGAAAAGTGAAGCTTATCTTAGCAGACTTACCAACGCCCATCCTCGCCATTCACCCTGAAAAACCGGTCTTTCACGGGATAAATACGGCCATTGACACTCACCCTATCGCAACAGCTTTTAATTTCTGAATAATAGCACTCGCATTGACAAGAAACTTAAGGTGGTCTTTATATGAAACGGGGTAGTGGATGCTTTCCTTATCAGTCGTTTAAATAGCCACTTCTGATGCCGATCGGAGTTTGCAACCCCGACTGAAACGTTTGAAGGCTTCGATTAAAAAACCTTCTCACGCTTCACTATTTCTTGGGTAGTTCTGTTCGAATAAGGCCATGTAAAACGTAGAGAGGATAAACGTAATTTTAAGCGGGTTCGTTCATTCTTCATTCATCCTTATTAACCATAATAGCTACCAACTTAGGTGGGACAGTCTGTTTTTTAACACGTTAAAAAGGCGGCAGATGCCCTTAATCTTTTTGGGTTCATCTTGATTGCTTA
>CAIQND010000117.1 GCA_903873045.1 uncultured Methylococcaceae bacterium
ACAAGCACGAGAAGTACTTATTTGGGGTCATTTACCAAACTGGGCAGGATTGGGTATTTACACGCTGGCAGCCACGATCATTGCTTGGTCAGGCTATGCGTTATTCCAAAAAACCAGAAAAGGGTTTGCTGATGTCCTCTAACGAGATTGCCATCCGTGTACAAAATCTCGGTAAGTGTTACCACATCTATGATAATCCGCGCGACCGGCTGAAGCAGTTTGTGCTCCCTCGTTTGCAGCGATTGGCAGGGCAAGTGCCCAAGCAATATTTTCGTGAGTTTTGGGCGCTTAAAGACCTTTCTTTTGAAGTCAAAAAAGGCGAAACCATCGGTATTATCGGGCGTAATGGCAGTGGTAAATCCACCTTGCTGCAAATGATCTGCGGCACGCTCAACCCAACCAGTGGTAGCGTTCAAACCAAAGGACGTGTAGCTGCCCTGCTCGAACTCGGTTCCGGTTTTAATCCTGAATTTACCGGGCGCGAGAATGTGTATATGAATGCCTCGGTGCTGGGTTTAAGCAATCAAGAAATCGATACCTGCTTTGCTGACATTGTTGCTTTTGCTGACATCGGTGACTTTATCGAGCAACCCGTGAAAACTTATTCCAGTGGTATGATGGTACGCTTGGCTTTTGCTGTTATTGCCCATGTGGATGCCGACATTTTGGTGGTGGATGAAGCACTGGCGGTGGGGGATGCCGTGTTTATACAAAAATGCATGCGTTTTATCCGCCGCTTTCAGGAAAATGGTTCGCTAATTTTTGTCAGTCACGATACCGCCTCGGTACAGAATCTCTGCGAGTCCGGCATCTGGCTTAATAACGGTAGAATGGAAAGCATCGGTACGGCAAAACGCGTTTCGGAAGCCTATTTACAGTATACTTTGCAGGAGATCTACGGTGATGAGTCAAGGCTCACTTCGATAGAATCTCGTGCAACCGCTGATGATACTGTTTCCGATACGGAAACTTCACAAATCATTAACTACGGCGCTATTGCCACAGTCCGCGACAACATTGATACATCGAGCGGCTGGACAACTGATCAGGCAGTTATCATTTCTGCTTCGCTTACGCGACTGTCGCCTGGGCAGGATGGTGTATTTGAAGGGGGTGAGCGCGTCCGCATGACGGTGCGTGCCAAAGCGCATAAACCCTTGCAAAACCCGATTCTGGGGTTTTTGGTTCGGGATCGTCTTGGGCAGGATTTGTTCGGCGAAAATACGCTGGCTTTTACTCATCTTAAGTCTACCCCGATTGCTGCGGGTAGGTTATTCGATGGCATCTTTGAGTTTAAGTTACCCATGCTTCCCAATGGGCAGTATGCAGTCATGGTCTCTGTCGCGGATGGGGATATTCATGATCATATACAACATCATTGGATTCACGAAGCGCTGATTATTACGGTATCCTCCAGTAAAGTTCGCTACGGACTCATTGGAATTCCATTTGAGCGAGTGGAGCTGGCAATAATTAATGAATAAGCCGGCGTTTTAATACGCTAAATACACTGACAAGTTGTCCGACAAACGGCTCCTGAAAGAAAAAGGGATTGGTCGGTATCAAGTTTAAATCCATCAAGTTAATAATACATAATGACCATTAATAAAACCCTTACCCAGCTCTATCAAGAGAAGCCTGGCAAAGTATCGCTTAAATGGGAGCTGTATTTAAAAGAATACGACCGTGTTCTCGTAGAATATCAGAATAACCCCGTTAATATTCTGGAGATAGGTGTACAAAACGGAGGTTCTTTAGAGGTTTGGAGCCAATACTTCAGAAATGCCAAGCGTATTGTGGGTGTTGATATTGACCAAAAATGTCAAAGTCTCGTCTATTCTGATGACAGAATTCAGGTCATTATTGGTGATTGTTGTCAGCAAGATGTGCTAGAGAAAATTACTCGGCAAGCGGCTATTTTTGATCTTGTTTTTGATGATGGCTCTCATCAATCTACTGATATTATTAAAGCGTTTCTGTTGTATTTTCCCAAGTTAAGTATTGATGGGGTATACATCATTGAAGATTTGCATTGTAGTTATTGGGCAAATTACGAAGGCGGCCTTTTTGACCCTTATTCTTCAATCGCCTTTATAAAAAAATTAATTGATATTATCAATCACCAGCATTGGCAGAACGGCATTTCAATCAACCTGTTTTTGGAAAATTTCCTGATCCAATCAGGGTTGGATCCGTTAACAACAAATATCGATTTTCTTAATCAAGTCCATTCCATAGAAATAATTAACTCCCTGTGTATTATTAAAAAAAAGGCCGTTCAGGATAATATTATTAGTGAATTAACGGTGAGAGGTTTTGATGATAGTATCGTATCTGGAGATGCAAAACGAGTTATTGAACAGGCAATAAGTGTTCAGAATCAAAATGAAAATATTTTTTCTACGCTGGCTTATCAAAATAGTGCTGATTTTGACATAAAACTGGCCGCAATTAGAGATGAATTAATTTCAAGTAAAGCGATAATTCAGCAAAAGGAACAAGATATTGCTAACCTGCGCCATGAAAATTACGATTTACACAAAAAGCTTTATGAGGTTACTACACAGCTAAATCAATTTGGCGAAGAGATTCAATCCTTTAATCAGATCATTGAATCGAAGCATGAAATAATCCGGAAAAATGATCAGGATATTGTCAAATTACATCAGGAATTACATGAGGTCAACAATCAGTTAATTAAATTTAGCGATGGTCTATTTATTCCTCTCAATAAAACTTTGAACCGAATGAAGAAAAAACTAGAGGGGGGTGGGGCAAGAAAGATTTCAAGTCTTAAAGGAAAATAGTAGTTATTCACCTCCCCCTTTTTCAAAGAGGGGACTGAATGATTACAGAAAATAAAAGATAATTACTTGCCCATAAATACATATTTTTTATGATACGTCCAAGGTTAATTTGACTAATAATCGTTACTAAATTTACTAAACATTATGGCTTATATCGCGACCATTGATACCACTAATAAAAATAACTCGCACACTATTGCGATCGATTTCATACTTGAAAAATCTAACGGCAGCCTATTAAAAATTCTTGATGTGGGTTGTTCCGAGGGGTATTTAGGAGGATATCTTAAAAATTCAGGCCATACTGTTCTGGGTGTTGAAATGAATCCGCAGTCGGCACATAAAGCCAGTGAGGTATTGGATTCGGTTTATAACGGCAGCATAAGTGAATATTTCAACCATCATAGCGATGAAAAATTTGATGTCATTTTATTTGGTGATGTTTTAGAGCACATTGCAGACCCAAACCAAATACTTGAGATTTGTCACAACCATTTAAATCGGGATGGCTTCATTATTGCCTCTTTGCCCAATGTTGCTCATGCGGCCATTAGAGCCATGTTGCTTGAAGGTCGGTGGGAGTATGCAGATTTAGGCATATTGGATCGAACGCATCTGCGCTTTTTTACCAAAGACAGTGCCAAAGCATTATTTGAACAAGCTCAGTATGATATTGAAGATATTGGTCAGGTGCATTTACCGATTGAGGTGGTTGATCAATTATGCAATTTAAATTTGAATCAAAAATATATTGATCTGGTTAATAAGCTGGTTTCTGATGAACCTGATGCCAGGGTATTTCAAAACATCTTTCTTGCACAGCCAAAGTGCGAAAATGCAATAAGAATTGTTGCCTATGTTCCCAATAAAGATTTGCCTTTGTATGAAATACGCGTTAAAGAACCCTTAAACAATTGGCAAAGTCGATACAATGGTTGTGTCAGATATAGAGATTACTCTGAGATTAGAGTCTATGATCTTTACTGGGGAGATATCTTTGTATTTCAACGTTCAGGCGGAGAATATATACTCAATCTTATGTCTGTTTTACAGAAACATGGCAAAAAATGTGTTTTCGAACTGGATGATTTGTTAACTGAAATCCCTGATTTTTTAGCGCATCACAAAATGAGTCCCGATACGTTGAACTCTTATTTAGAGGTTATTGCTAAGGCCGATTTAGTCACCACCACGACTCAGCGATTAGCCGATAAATTTTTGGAGATTAACTCCCAGGTCATCTGTGTACCCAATTGTGCTGAGTCATCCGGTTTGCCGCTAGCAAAACAGTCAAGCCAACTAACTAATAAGGTAACCTTGGTGGTAGCCTCTTCGGATCGAGTATTGGTTAACTTTCTGGCACCGGCATTACTTAAAATTCAAGAAGCCTATCCCGCCGATTATGATATTTTTGTCATTGGACCGCCAGGAGATTATCTGGAAAGCTTTGGCATTAAAATCACGAGATCTGATTTAGTTAGCCATACTGAATTTAAAAAATTATTAAGTGGTTTAATCAATCCTGTTGGGCTTATACCTTTAGATGATTCAGTATTTAGTTCCTGCAAAAGTCCCATTAAGTTTTTTGATTATGCTTTGGCCGGTATGCCGGTTATATGTTCCAATGTCCCGCCTTATTCCGACTATGTTATTAATGGTGAAACAGGCTTTTTGGTTGAAAATGACACTGACAGTTGGGTAGCGGCGATATTAAAACTGGGTGACTCGGTTGAGTTAAGACAGACGCTTGCTCAAAATGCAATTGAATACGTTAAGCTAGCCTTTTCATTGGACGTGGCCGGTGATGCCTGGCAATCGGTGGTTAATAAATTGGCAATTTCAAGGACACAAGACTTAGCCTTATTGAAACCGGAAACCTATCAAGTTGGGATACTTAGAACGGAAGTCGATGCTAATGGTATTCGCTTGGAAGTAAGAAAGAGTTTACCCCGGATTTTAAGACAATTATTGAGTAAAACTGTTTATTCAAAACTTTACCGGGTATTACGCACTGAAGGCATTAGAGGAGTGTTTCAAAGGCTAAAAAGGATTTAATTTAAATGTTATACATTTTCAGAAATTAAACTTCCAACTTCGCCAATTAAAAATATTTAAAATCAATGTCTTTCGTGGTGTTACTTGGAAGTTATTTATCTGAAAGTCTATACATGACAATTTAACTCACACGGATAACATCCCTCAAAGGGATGGTATCCAATGCCGTTAAGTTAAGCCGTTCGCTGAGCGGAGTCGAAGCGATTTTGTCGGCTTCGGCTCCGCTCAGCCAACGGTTTATCTTGCCACGAGGCGCTTAACTTAACGGCATTGGGATGGTATTCGTTAGCATCAAAATTATTCATTCATCTGAAAATGTAGTGATTGCTTTTTTACTTTTAGCACCCTGATCGATTAACGTTATTGAATCAGGTTTTAATATCACGGCTCCTGGTCGGTTATTTCTGTCCATTGGCATTTTTCATTGACCAGTGGCGCGGCATGACCGTTACCAATTCCCTTTGCAATCAAAGCGACAACCCGGTCATCTTTTGGATAGCCCACATGGGCTTCAATAGGATTGGCCATTTTACCCATGCCAAAAGCATCAAATACTTTGGCTACATTAATGTTGATATTGGTTATGTTAATACACAGCCTGGAATCGAGATATTTTTCACTAAAATCATGCGGTACGGCATAACTTAGCAAGTCGTTGGGATCACTAAAGGCAATAATCGATGTTTCATTGAACATGCGTGAGGTGTACTTTGATCCCGTCGACTGGCAATAATCCGCTTTCTGTGCGGTTACCTCCGGGAGCTCACGGCCCAATTGCAACATCGGGAGCTGATTGGACATCATAAAAATCTGTACATGCCTTTTTTGCAAGGCTTCCCGCTTCATTTTATTGATAGTGCGTAATGTCGATTTGTTGTCCTGGCTCTCCAATAAAGACACCATACGCGTTATGCCGTCAATGGTTATCCGGCTTCCCAAGCTATGGGATATAAAAACGAAGTCATCCTGACTGGGACTATCGCTAAGGACATTGTTAAAATCACAGCCATGCCTACCGTCCTTGGGGATTTCATCCCAATTATCTTTGTTCATCCAGCAAAAAGCTTGGGCAAATGATCTTAATATAAGATCCCTGCTTTTACCGAGATAAATGATAGGATCCGGGCCGGTATCATTGCTGAATTTTTTTAACATATCGTTAACTTCTGCCCGCCGATAAGAATATTCACCCGAGTTATCAAAAGCCAATAAAGATTTTTGATCGCGGGTAATTTCTGACCAGGTCAACTCATAAAACCATAACCCCTGGCTACTGTTTTCATTTTGCAATCGGGTAACGCGTAAATTACCCAGCTTTTGCTCAGGGTCGCTAAAGGACATGAGCTGTATGTCTTTATAGGTGCTGGCTTTGGCGGTTAATTTAAGATCATTGGCTAATTTTTCAAGAAATTCTGTGGAATAACCGGGTAAATGATCACCAACACCATGAACCATTAAGACCTTGGTTTTACCTTTTGGCTTTTCCAATCCGGCCGCTATGCCTTCAAAGGCTTTTCCACGCACCTGACAGACTCGGGTATCTTGCGCATCGGATTTTTCCAGAAAAGCTTCTGCCACGCCTTTTCCAAAACTGGCACAACCCGATAAAAGAGTAGACAGGGATGCCAGTAATAAGGCATTTTTTAGCGTCGATAAAGTCATTTTTTTGATTATCATAATTTTAAATTTTTATAAAGCTTAACAATAAAAAACAGCCATTCAGAGCATATCAAACCACCATAAAGAAACAACAACTTACGATGGAATGAACATATAATCTTCCGGCTAATTTTGTTAGATAATAGTTGTCTTTTTTTAATTTCACTTTTTAAATAATATACCCTCTATGAAAAAAAGCCAAAAGCTGTGACGCACAAACTGTACAACGTCGATTAAAAAAAGCCAAAAAACAGGAGAAAAAGTTAGAGAAAGCGGCAATTCGTGCCTACAAAGAAAAGAAAACCGATCTGATCTATCAAATTTATACCACCGTCACTGATTAGTGCCGTTGACGCGGGCGCTCTGGTGTCATCTATTTGAACATAGTCGCTCGCCTCAATGCCGCTACGGTAAAGATCACTTTTTTCCTGATGGAACCTATCGTAACCACCGGTCTATTGCTGCGAAAGATACGTGGCTGATATTCTAATGCCAAAGTTTTGAAAAAAGCCAATGAT
>CAIQND010000118.1 GCA_903873045.1 uncultured Methylococcaceae bacterium
GGCTGTGCAGAACGGCCGGAATAATTATGAATGGCATTGGCAACCAATTCCTTGCCGGCTCCGGTTTCGCCTTCGACAAGAACCGAACAGTCTTCTTTAGCCACTTTTTGCAGCCTACTGAATAAATTAACCATTACCGGACTGTTGCCAATAATTCCAAAGCTGCCCGGAAATTCGTTCTTTTGTTTTTCAGAAGGGTTATGGAGTTTATTGACCCCGTAAGCATGATCCAATGTAATCAATAGATGGTCAATATCCACTGGAAAAGTTGTATAGTTATAGCAGTATTGAGCTATTAGCTTACTTTCAGAAGAATTTGGCGCTACTTCAGGCATACACTCTTTAGGCAAGCCCATTATCCAGTTGACGCGTACTGGTGAATTAAATAAACGATTTAATTCAGTCAGTTGCTGCTCATTTGTGCACTGACTGCTCAAACATTTCTTACCGACCAAACAGGCAACATGATCGTTACAACTCTTATCAATCAAACATAACCCTACCTTGAATATATATTTATCAAATAAATCAGATGCCTGCCCAAGATCATTGGCAATATAAACCTCCCAGTCATGCGCCGATAATTGACTAACTATTTGTTTTCCAAATTTCGGCGGCTGAAAAAGAATAAGGTTACGTTTTTTATAAATCATAGATGACTACTTTCTTTATCCACTATTAATAACGCTATTTAACTTACAAATATTAATATGCCCACTATTAATTGCCTTTCCTTAGCAATCATAGTTGATAATAATGATATATAAAAAGTAGAGTTTTTTTAGATATGAAAAAATTGTTATAAACATCTTTCATGATGAGCCAGCAACTTGCCTGGCACAGTTGAGCATCTGCAAGAGTAGATAAAACCGTCCCTATACGCTGGCTTTCCCATTAAGCATGAGTAATTTTATTTCATGCATATTCCTAATCAAGAAAAACCAGTCAGCAAATAGGGCTGTCCACTTAAGGCGGGACATTTTTTTAATTATTCACCTCCCTCTTTGAAAAAGGGGGATTTATCTAATAAAATCTCCCCTAACCCCTCTTTTTCAAAGAGGGGGACTGAATATTTACCATTTTTTTGATAGAGGCAGGCTTTACGCCTGCCCTTTAATGCCACGATGTTGTAGGGGCAACCGCAAGGGATTGCCCCTACAACACACCGATATCATTACCTAAAAGGCTGTCCACGTAAGCCGGGACAAGCCGCAAGGCTTAACTTTAAACTGTCCCGCCTTACGTGGGTAGCCGGAAATAGTTAACGGATATCTTAGCCAACCGATAAACACTTACTATCGTTCAAGTATAGTACAAGTTTTGTCAAGGTATACTGTTTTTAAAACAATTTTCCGTCTTTTTAGGTTATCCCGGCCAAATGATCACCGCTGTCCTTAATCTGTTTTTCCCAAAACAGGACATGCGGTCAAAATCTTCGCGGGCAATGGGAATAAACTGACAGTCGATTTCACTTTGGCGTCCATCATCGGGGTCGGGATCATGCATATACAAACAATCATCATCAAAGCCGCTCATCACCACCCAATGCGGCGCTTTTTTTCTATCCAATAAAAAAGTGCTAATCAGTATCACGGGAATAGCGCCGGTTTTAAAAGCAGCAATCAGTTCATTTTGGGTAATATTGGCAAAATGTAGGGTAATGCCCTGCTCTGCTGCCTGACGCTTAAAGCAAGTATCAACCAACTCAACGATCTGCTTTTTTTCTTCGTTTCGCACGCCATCAATAAATAACGTTGTCGTTTTATTTATCCAGACTTCAACAGAAAATTGCCGACGCTTGGCCGCCAAAGCCAAACCAATCGGATGACAACCACCGTGTCCGGAGGTCATAAAAATAGTGGTGGCTTCTCGCCATAGATTGATTTCTTCTTCCTGTGAGGGCTGATAGGCGCGATTGATGCCGTGCATTGCCATCATCAACGCCGCTGGCCCACAGGTAAACGGGGTAGTTTGTCTTAACCAGTGTACTGAGCGATGTTGTAGGGTATCGCGATAACGGCGAATACGTTTCTGATAACGCAGCGCATCTTTGTGATCTTGATAATAATCCCGGTAGATACCGAATTTTTGATAACCCTGCGTTTCATAGAGCTTAATTGCCTGGGTGTTATCCACACTCACTTCAAGACGCAGGTATAAGCGGCCATCCTCATTAGCGGCTTGTTCGCCTGCAGCCATCAGTTGTTTAGCAAGCCCCAAACCACGGTATTGGGGAGATACAGCAATCGAATAGATTCTGGCCAGCCGTGTACCCGGATGATAAATAATAAGAATATAACCGGCGACAGTTTTTTCTACGTCGGCAACCAGTAACGCGCGATGATCGGCGGCCAACCAATGCTTAAAACTGCGCCGACTTAATCTGTCGGTTTCAAAGCAAGCCGTTTCCAGCGCGACCAGCGCATCTATATCCGTTAGTTGGGCGTTACGAATTAAAACCGTCAAGTGGAGATTCCTTTTATTGCCTGGCTAATCACTTGCCTGGCACGAAACAACACCATTTCCCGCCAGGCGTTATCATCCGGACAAAAGTACTGTTTCATTATCCGGCTATGCGCCAGCCTCGCCAAATCATTGCCCGATTGCGCCCAGAGTTGATGATCGTGTAATAACACTTCAAATAATTGATCCGTTCTGTAGGTGCCAAATTCAAGCGTGATGTAACAA
>CAIQND010000119.1 GCA_903873045.1 uncultured Methylococcaceae bacterium
CGCGCCCAAAGGTCGGGTAAGAAAAGCCACGGCAAAGGTAAGAAAGGCACTCAATGCTTGAGTAGTCGGGTTGCCGCCAGGGAAAAATACCGGACCAATAACCAACGCCGCAGCCATGCCATAGATATAAAAATCATAAAACTCAATAGCGGTACCAATAAAACTGGCTAAGGCAATACGGGTAACGGAGGGAACGATGGTGGTTTTTGGCAATGTTGAACCTGCTGCTTTATGTTTTGGATTGGTTTATTTAAACACATACATTAAGCAGTGACACAACGGAAAATCAAAGTTGCACTGGATTACCTAACCGCTTTAAAACCACAATCTCTACCACCTTATTATCAGCCTTTAACCTTATCGTCATCAAACATCATTAAAATGTCTTACAGACTGTAAACGACAAGGTGTAATCTGCACGACAAAAAATAGTCAGAAAATAAGGGGTCAAGTCTAGAAAATAAGGGGTCAAGTCTTGTAAAATTACATTATTCTACAAAGACGCTGAGATTTGTTTGTGCAAAAAATGAGGTCAAGTTATTATTTCGTGTTGACAACAGGCAGCCATTGCGACTATTTTATGGATATTAAATTATTCATTGGTTACTTAATCACATGGCCACTATTACGTTTGACACTCAAGAAGCTGTTATTAAATTAAAGGCAGTCGGCATATCACAAGAACATGCTGACGCTTTTGTGCGAGCTATTGTTGAATCACAGGATAAGTTGGTGACAGAAACGATACTAGAGATCGCTTTAGCGCCCATTAAAACTGATTTAGCTGTACTTAAAGCAGACTCAGTGACGTTAAAATGGATGATGGGCATCTTGATTGCGGGTGTCATGTCAATCGTCATCAAAACCTTCTTCTCATAAGTCACCAAACGTTAAAAACAAGTTATTGCGCTCATTCTTATGAGTTAGCCAAAGAATAAGCGCAGAAAGAAAGCGTTAGATTTTGTGTTGACGTTTGCGATGAGTGATCGCTCCAAAACCAGCCAGAGCACTACCAAACAGCCAGACTGCGGCTGGTAAAGGAACAGCGGTAAGAGTAGTGAAATTTAAAGAACCGAAACCGGAACTGCCACTGGTTGGAGTGTAGGAAAAATAAGCCTCTGAACTATCTGCAAAGCCTGAAACTAAACTAAAGTTAGGGTTAAATAAGCTGTTTGTATAGCTTAATCCAAGAAATGCGCCGTCCTGAAAATCAACCGTTGGTGCAGTGTCGGCATTATCCGCATTAAAATTCGTATTGTGAAAGTTAAGCGCCAATGAACTTAATGACAAACTTTCGAAACCTGAATTGGCTAACCCGGTATCATTAAAAGTAAATTGACCGTTAAATGTTTCACCGTTTAACGAGCCGGAATCCAGTGTACCGGTAATGCTATAGCCTGTTAGTGCTGCTTGTGCAGAAGAGGTCATAAAAAATAATAGCCCGCATACCATCGCGGATTTGAAGTTTTTAGTCAGTTTTAACATGGGGTTGTCCTTTGAGTAATTATATTAAATGCGCCCTCCCTTCACGGGAGGACACCAACAGAATGGTTTAGAATTTAAAGTTGGTAGTAACTGCCAACGCATTGCAGGCAACACCCTTAACCAGCACCAATGAGCGTTTGAGGGCAGGGCCGCTGGCATCCGGATCAATTGAGATCAGACTGTCAGCTGCTGAATCAGAGCAAACTACATGGCCACTCGCCAATGGATTTGTGCTGTTTACACCTAAACTTTGCAATAACGAGGTCAAAACAATTTTGTCGTAATTGACAGTAAAGTCAGTGATAGTATCAATACCGTCTTGCACGCCGAGATAGATAAATTGATCC
>CAIQND010000120.1 GCA_903873045.1 uncultured Methylococcaceae bacterium
CCATTATATCATGACTACAAACAATAGTTTTTGGCAGATAAACTGACCAGTTAATCACGCAAAGCCTATTCAAGCAATATCAGCTGATGGCTCAAGGCACTCTCAAAGGTTGTTGATTTATTATTGCAGATATTTGGCACGATAAATTGCGAAGGACAGGTATTGTTTACTCAAAAATAGCACCAGTGCTATACTTTAACTATGTAGTTACATTGACGGAATATTATTATGTCTATCTCTCATCCGCTTAAGATTACCGAGATACGCTCTCGAATTGATCCTGATTTAAAAGAAAACGCCACACGGATATTAGCCGCTTGTGGTTTAAATGTATCGGATGCTATCCGCTTATTCTTGCATCAAGTGGTCACTCACAATGGCTTGCCTTTTGAAGTTAAAGCACCCAATCCAGTGACCTGTTCAGCAATGGAAGAAGCCGATTCCGGTAAATTGCCGATATTTGCAACTATTCAAGACTTGTTTGATGACCTCGAAAAAGACAGCGCAGAGTAAGCGCACTAATCCCCCGCGTGAATTTACACGAACGAAGGAATTTCAAAAAGACTGGCAACGCTTGGCTCATAGCGGTCGCTACGACCTGAATAGCTTAAAGGAAGCTATGCTGTTACTTATTGATAATGTTGCGCCTTTACCGGCAGAGTCGCTCGATCATCCTTTAACCGGAAAATGGATAAATCATCGAGAATGCCACATAGGTGGCGACTTCCTCTTAATCTATAAGATTGACGATAGCGGCAAAGATGATCGGGTTATATTTATTAGAACAGGAACGCATGCCGAATTATTCGAGTAACTTCTGGCTGGGAGAATACTTATCTCATCGAGGATCAGCATGAGGAAAATCTGGTTGATCCCGACAGTTAAGTTGGGAAACATATTTTCGTTGCCCAACATTTTGCGCGAATTGATGTCGGGCATAAACAGCATGCCCGGTATCTACATGGCTGTCTAATCGACGATCATCGAAAAATCAGAGGCTTCCATTATTATTTTAATGTAATAATTAAAGACCTGACCCCGCACTTTGTGTTTTAATGTAATAATTAAAGACCTGACCCCGCACTTTGCTTTGTTCCGCACTTTGTGTTTTAATGTAATAATTAAAGACCTGACCCCGTACTTTGCAAGCCACTCTGAAAGGGTGTTGATTTATTATTACAGACACTGGGTACGATGAATTACGAAGGACAGGTATCGACCCTTATGCAAATATTTACATAAGGGTCGTTATGCAAAGTTTCAAATTATGTAAACCGATGGTTACGCAAGCGAGTATTCATAAGGGTTTCGTGGCATTGGAAGGCTTGCGAGCTTCGCATAATTAAAGTGTTTTGAAGCGTTGCAACAATGCATCTGGAGCCTGATAGCGAGGGTGCTTCGATCATGGCTCCTGGAAGTGCGCTAGTGGTCGATCCTTCATCGTCAGATTCGCATCGACGTTCATATGTGTGGTTACCAATAATTATGCCAACCTCAAAGATGACTACTCACCCCGCAGGCTAATGATTAATACAAGAGATGACGTTAAAAAAAGGATACTTTGCATAATTCGAAACTTTGCATAACGACCCATAGCTGCCGGTCCCTATGATTTTATCCTTCTCTAAACCGGACAGTCGTGATCTGCTTCCAACGGCCCCTTGCGGACAGTCAAAATTGTTTCTAAAACAAAATTGTTGAATCGTCAATTAAGTAATATTTTTTCAGCCGTTGCCAAAAACAAAACCCTTGGCAAACTGCCAAGCGGTTTAAAGCCGTGGTGCTTATAAAAATTTGTTGCCTTATCATCCTTTGCGTCTACCAACAAGGCGAATGAAGCAGGTGCAGCGGTCATTGCTTTTATGGCGGCATCTGCCAGCAATCCACGCCCTTGATACCGTTGATCTACAGCTAAACGACCGATACGAACGGCGGGCATTGTGGGGTAACGTGGCAAACGCTTTGCTTCTTCATGACTCACGAAAAGCAGCCAGTCGATTCTAGTGTGCTAAGTGGATAATAGGTATTTATACGAATTGTTTTTTTTGTTGTAGTGGTATAGTTTTTTAAAGTGGCTATAGTTATAGAGGCCGGAACTGATTAAACGACATACTGAGCGCGAGAGTTAAAGGCTGGCTTGATGGGCAGTCCATGCTGCTTAATCATTGAAGGACTCTATACTCAGATAAGTTTTGTCCGTCAGGCGGATGCATGACAGCTCTATAGATGTATTGCAGCATCAGCAAAGGACAAAACTTATCTGGACAACTATACCAACTAAGACGGGGCAGTTTGAGGTTAAGTCGCTCGTGGTGAACCCTTCGCCTGTGCTCAGGAGAGCCTTGTCGAACCATGAACGACTACCGCTCACTCTTCGACAGGCTCAGGACGAACGGTTAAGTCTCGACTATGTCCCGTCTTAGTTGGTAGCCTTAAATTTGATCACGAACTTCCGGCTTGTCGTACTAAGTTGGCAGGATTAAGCAACTTAATACTGCGTGTCTCACTTGAGTAAGTGAGCATGTTTCATGGACGAAATAACCAAACTTATTGTGAAATAAGGACGGAAAGCCACAGAACTTGTTAAAGTTGGCTGGGTTGCATTAATGTAATAGAATTTTATCAAAGAGAATTTTTTTATGAAGAAATATTCAACCAAAACTCACAAAAAATTAATGTTTCAAAAATCCGCTTTAATAGCGATTGTCTCCCTTATTTGTGCACAGGATTCTTTAGCAAGTACCCTTAATTCGGTGGGTACTCCCAGTAGCAGCTTGTTTGAGTCCGTAGGCAAAACCATTACCGGGCAATTTAATATTGCTTCATTGTTGGCAAACCCAAGTGACCAATATTTAATGAGTTCTGGATACCTTTCTTTCAGTTTTTTAGGGGGTAGTGACACTACTTTTGTAAATAGCTCTACTGTTTATGGCGGGCAAGCTGGCGGCGGATCGAGCGCACTATATACAATTTATACAAATACGTCTAATTATAATGATTCTTTAGATTCAGTAACTGTTACTTTCGGGTCATCTAACGAATCAGCAAATGATTCGGCAAGTGCTTATTCCAACACCGTAATTACTGGACTCAGCGAATTTCAAACAGGAACTCATCCATATGAATATAGTTATAACGTTCCTTATCATTATAATTGTGGTATTTTCGGAGATATCTGTTTTGGATGGGACACTTATAACATTTCAGATAATATCCCTGATTATGATACCACTACCTATTTAACCAACACTAACGGTTATTCGGGATTATTTAATTTGAATGCCAATTTAAGCTCGACTGATTTGGCCAGTCTTGCAACGAATGGCATTCTGAACTATGCCATTACTATCAATAGCGGTAACGTCGCGTTACAAGATGCCAATCTTAGTTTTGATGCAGTCCCCACGCCAGTACCTATTCCAGGAACTATATGGTTATTTGGGTCAGCACTGATAAGTTTGGTTTCGGTTGGACGAAGTAAAACCTTGGTCAAGCGCATGTAAAACTTCTCATTAAAGAGCGCAAAATAATTTCCAATATAGTTGTCCAGATAAGTTTTATCCTTTGCTGATGCTGCAATCCATCTATAGCAAGTAGCCTCGATGTAACGTAGTGAAATCGAGGTATTTCGAGTTAACAAATCCTCGATTCCGCTTTGCTGCATCGAGGCTACTTGCTTCATTCCAATAAGCACATAATTAAGGGTATTTAATTAAGCGGCTTTCAACTCGATATATACGCGTTTACCTAAGGCCGCCGCTATGTTCACCAAAGCATCCAGTGAAAACCGTGATACACGTCCACGCAACAGATCATTGATTCGCGGTTGGGTAACACCACAATGAACGGCTGCATCAGCTTGCTTCCAATCGTTGGCTTTGATGATAATGGTGATTTGCTGAATTAATTCGGCTCGGAAAAAAGGGGTCAGGTCTTGCAAAATCATATTATTCTATAAGAATAAACGACAACATTCTGATTTGCTTGATTGCAAAACCTTAGGCAAGTCGCAAAAAATAATCACCGACCCTATCGTTCCTACGCTCGGCTCTAGTCGTTATACACAAGTGTTCAAGTAAGCCGTCATACCCGCTTCCCTGCCGGTATGACAGACTTTTTGGCCTTATAGTTTTTCAGTTGTAAACTTCCACTACACAACAATTTAACTCATACGGATAACATCCCTTAAAGGGATGGTATCCGTTCGCATCGAAATCATTTATCTGAAAATCTGTAGCGAATCATTTTTCTGCTCAGTGCCCCGTCTGTTGGTAGCCAAAAGGTTCAAAGCGTGCATTGTTAAACCCTGAACCTTAATCCCTGCCCTCAATTTA
>CAIQND010000121.1 GCA_903873045.1 uncultured Methylococcaceae bacterium
ATAAATAATTTAAAGCTCCCACTTTTCATCGGGTTTAATAGACCTACAACACGCAGATCAGACATACCAACTAATGAAATATATTAATAACTAATTGATTATAAAAATAAAATTTACTTGTAAAATTTGAAACAGTACCCCGCTCAATGTAAGTTATGTCATTCAGAAACGGCTAAAGTTTCCCGGTGCTTGGTGGAAAGTGACTCATGTTGTGTCGATGCTAGCGCTACTCGTCGTAAGAGCAAATGATGAATGGTTTAAATATTGGGCCACCAACTTAAGGCGGGACACTTTTACTATGAACAATCACGGTGAACCCAGAAAGAGTAACGGTAGATTGTAGGGGTAGATAGTTTCTACCCTGACTACACGTTGTAATTTGCAACGTTAATAGTGGGTTAGCGACACAGCGTAACCCGACAAATCGAAGTATCTATAAATCAATAAATTTTATGCTTTGTAATTGCCATCCATGGCAGCTGGATTCCGGTCAACCCTCGCTTTGCTCTCCCTGCCGGAATGACGGACTTTTTGGTACTTGGCGAATCATTCTCCTGCTCAGTGTCCCGCCTTAAGTTGGTAGTCAAATATTGGGAACATCAGAACACCGCAATGGCTTCATAATATTGCTTTAAAATTACCGCACTTTTAATCACACCCTACGTTGTACCCACCTCTTTGCAAGCTCACTTTGACAACGGGTGTTTGTCCTAAAGCAGCCTGGTCTCGTGACACGCACGATGATCTAGACGGACGAAAACGACCAACTCCCCTCCCATACCAAAGGTGCGACTTAGGACATTAGCGATAAAAGAAGTGATAGGCGAAAAGGAAAAACTTCCTAGCAAGCGTGCTTCAAGGCGTAGTGAAAAGTAAATTTCTGCATTGCTGTATTTCGCAAAATGCTCTTTCACCTGCGCCTTTGAATGGTATAGCCAGCCCTCAGATTTTGCGTTCTCAGACAGCCGCGTATAATAGTCGAAAATTAACACCCCACCTGGTCGTACATGACGGATCAGTTGGTCGGTAACAGAAGTATCGTATGGAAAATCTGTGGTGTTGTACAGAGAACACGATCTTGTAAAAACGCAGTCAAACTGTTCCTCAATAGGCAGCTGCAATATATTGCCAACCTTAAATCGGGTCGACGAAATTTTGCACGAGCTCTTCGCCGCCTCGATTCCGACGCTGCTAACATCTATTCCTTGCGCGTCAATACCCTGTTCCGCAAATAATGCGGTAAAAAACCCCTGCCCACAGCCTACGTCTAACAAGCGAGCCCCCGATCCTAGCTCGGCTTTACTTATAAGAGCTTTAACAAACGGGCGGTAAAGCCAACTTCGGTCCGAAAAAAAATTTGGGGTCTTGTACTTGGCATCGTAAGCTTTTACTGTTTCATTCATAATTAAAGTGTCTACTATGTTATTATTGTGAAAGGTTAAGATAACTAAGTAATACTTCAAAAGTCTTTTAACAATGACCATCTTTTTTACTGGGTTGTAGCGATAAAAATGTTAAAAGACTTGTAGCTAACTACTTACTGTTTTGGTGTCTATTGCTCACGGGAGGACTCTCATATTTGTCGGCGCTGCCGGTATTTGTGGAGTTACTTGACCGTCATAACAGGCTTTAGGGTCGAAGACTCCACCGTTTTTAAGTCCACTTTCGTAGCAAAGTTGGGCAGGAATCTTGTTGATCTTGTTGGAAGCAGCCGGGTCTATAGATGGCCAAGCCGCAGAGCCAAACCAGTTTGGCTTTGCGGAAAGATAAAGTGAGTTAGGCAAAGTCTGCTGGGAAAGGTACGTGGATGCGATACTGCCGCTTGGTACGTTATTGCTCCATATCACTGCATTAGTCTTACAATCCCAATTGCCACCACGGAGAACCGTCTGCCCAACTTTTGCTGAAAGAGAAGCGTTAGGAGAAGATGTCCCGCCATCATCGTAATAGCCGAACTTATAGATGCTTGCCGATTGGGAAGCATTGGCATTAATCTCGTAAGAGTTGGCTGTGCAGGCAAAGCCGTAAGGACCAATGACATTGCCAAGAACATTTTCATAGTTACTGAAATAGGCAAGATTAATCGCAAACAGTGCGCCTGTCATAGGATTTCCGGTGTCGGGATTGATCGACGTCAAATTGACATAGTTGCGGAAAAGTGTGTTGTGGCTGTTGCTTCCGTGAGTATAATCCATCTCGATATTAGGGGTTATGTTGCCTTCAAAAAGAACCATATAAGGGTGAGCGCCATGTGAGTTGCTTTCAGGCAGAGAGTTATGATACTCGCCCATATATGGGTCTATTATTATATTATATCCCCATACATTGCCGCTGCCGCCGACATTTACCATTGAATGCCTGGCTTTTCGAATGATGTTGTTTTGGATGATATTTTCCGATCCACGGTATTCAATATAAATGGCATAATTCAATCCGCTATTGTGATTGTAACCTTCGTAGACATAATTATTGCTGATTTCGCTGCCGTAAACATCAGAAAGATAGATGTGTGACCTATCTACTGCCCAGTCACTCTCTACGTTATGAACCCAGCAATGTGCACAGGATTCCAGGTTGATGTTTTTATAGGTACCCCCGGCTCCCGAGGAGCTAGTAGACTGTACGCGGAGATTTTCCAAACCGACATTCTCCACCATCGTGAGCTTAAAAGCCTGCGGAGAGTTTGTGTAATCTAAATATAAGGGACGTTCCAATGTCACCGTGTTTCCATTCACTGTAATTACACGGTCTATTTGATTCATCACCTTGTTCGGGATGTCATGTCCGCAGTAACTGCATCCATTATATCCTGAACTATTGACCAGAGGGTTGCCGTCAGTATCTATAGGATTAGTCTGAGTAATAGTCAAATAACTGCCGACAGTGATTCCGGAAATGTTTTGCAGAGTGATTTGGGTTGATCCTTTGGTGGCACCAGCAGTGATGTTAATGAATCCTACTTGCGACGCGGACAGAGCTGTGCGACCCATACTAATGATGTTGGCACCATCCCCGTACTGTAAAATGGTTTGCTTGGGGCCGGCACCGCGCAAAACAACAGATTTATCAGTTAGGCACAAACCGGCCTGATATACTCCACCGCTGCCGTCATCCGATTTCCCAGGGCAAACTTTCGAAGAACGATGTAGCTTGTATGTTCCAGGATTTAAGACAACCACCGATCCGGCCGGAGCAGCATTGATAGCATTTTGTATAGCCCCACTGTCATCTACGCCACCGCTTGGAGACAGGGTTGCTGCAACCGGCCAGCTATCCCCCGGAATGCCTCCAAGTATGCCAGCATGGCTCCAATCAATGGAACGACTTGGCGGGATAATATCTGCAAATGTGGGCAATGCAAGAACAAGACTGAGAAACAATAATAATCCTTTCATAGCAATACTACCTTATAATGTTTTATTTTTCATGGAACTATTTTAACATCAGTGGGTGGCTGAATCAGCGTCACGGAAGGATTGGGCATACTATTAGAATCCAGAGGATAGGGATACGTGAACGGGACATAGGAGTATGTGGTGTTGGCATTATGCGTACTCTGTTGCCAGAGTTTCATACTTGCCGGTTGACTGCTCAAAGCAATAAAATTGACCCCAGGCGTAATTGAGCTGGAATTACATTCTGCACCGGTTGAATACGCTATTGGGAGAGAAGTGTCATTGCCCCAGATATATACCGGACTCCAATGAACTCTGTTGATACCTTCGCCCACACGATATTGGGTGTCACCTGATCTGCATTCATATCGAAGCATAATCGCTGGATTGTTAGGCACACCTGTTTTGTGGTTGTTATAAATAACACCGCTGCCCGCACGGATGTCAAAAGATTGCTGCCATGATGAAAACGCGGTATTAAAGGTGTTTTCGTAGAACTCAAACCATCTGGTACCAATATTTGAACCGCCATGTGTATCCACTTGGCTATCGTTAAAAGTATTATACCTGGCTACTGTCCTGGCAGCATCGTATGACTGAATAGTTGATTGAGTACCCCACCCTCCAATGCTACCATTATAAAATGTATTCGCTTCTATATAAAGGGCATTGGTACTTCCGGGCGTTACATCTGCTGACCAGCCGGACGTACCTGACCCCCAATTATGGATCAATTCGGAGTTGTTAACTGCTGTTAATTGGTTGTGGTCAATTAAGCCGCGACAACTAAAAAAGTCTAATTGAATCGAGCCGCTTCCGCTGGTGAAGCTATTGTTATCTATGCGCATTGGTGCGGAAGTGTAATTGCCGTCACCATTGCATCCTACGAATCTGCGGTCATACGTACCACCTAAGAAAGAAAAACCGGTAATACGAGTAGAAATGACGGCGTGTTGGGTGAATTGTACTAATTTCACCTGCGACCCAGACACATTATGAGTGATGTTGGTTTGACCGACTCCACTACCTTGCAGCGTAATAGCTTTGGATCCAATATTCACGTTGGCTCCCCAATTACAATTTCCTGCTGGAACTTTGACGGTATCTCCGTTTGAGGCAGAATTTATAGCAGACTGCACGGCCGACTGCGAGCAGCTAGCCGCATTGATAGTCGCAGCCCATGAGTAACTTGGCGTGCCAAATGTGCCAAGTATTAAAAACATAAGACAGCGGATTCGAAAAATTGATGTGTTCATAATGTTTCTCCTAGCTCTTTATTACAAGAGATCATTTGTTTATTTACAACGGCTAACCATAAAAAAGAAAAATATGTGCCATTCATGTCCATGTTCGCGTAGCCACTTGAAAAGTAAAAATCTTCTAGCTTGGTAAGTATTCACCTCCCCCTTTGAAAAAAGGGGGATCGAGGGATTTATCTAATAAAATCTTCCCTAACCCCTCTTTTTCAAAGAGGGGGACTGAATAGTTACCTAGCCTGAGCAAGAGACTACCTATGTCAAAATCCAAATTAGGCAGGTTACATTTAGCTACCTGGAACAACTAATGGATGCTGACCTCGCTTAATGCGAGGCCAGCTTCCATCGGACTACTTATTTAAATACTCAGCGAACCCATCAATACCCAAGTCCATACACAGACATAGCGGAATTGGCTTGAATGGTAGATCGAGTCCATGTAGCAGGTAATGTAGTCAGTCTGGTTGAGGCACTTGTTTCAATCAAGCCTGCTGCAGATCCTACGATGTTACGAAACCCGATTTGCCCTTTTGCTCCCAGTACTGCAATCCAATAAGGTTGTGCTGCGGTAACCGGCACTACGGGAATGGGCACCGAGTTCCACGTTCCCGACTTAAGCAGGCTCAACGTGCCTTGAGCCACAAGAGCCCCGGGATGACCGTTATTGTCTTTATAGATACCGGCAACCAATTGTGTAGCAGTTGAACCTGCATCCAGATAGACCTGTACAATCGTTACTGCGCCGGTCTTTTGAGGGGTCGCCTTGTACGCTAGTGCAGTGCCCTGTGGTTTGTAAGCGAGCGCTGGCTCTACTGTCTGGTCTCCCATAATAAATTTTGGCGGGTTTGAAACACTTACTGCGGTTGCCATGTTGTAACTGACTTCCTCTGGGGTCAAAGCTCGATTGTAGATACGAACCTCATCAATATAGCCATTGAAATACTCACCCCAAATACTGTTTCCACCGATCCGTAATACCCCCGTAGATTGTAGAATACTGCTGCTATTCTGTACTTGTTGGGCAACTTGTGAGCCGTTCATATAAAGGCGCTGATATTTTCCATCATAGGTTCCCACCAGATGGATCCATTGGTTTAACGTCAATGCGCTAAGTCCGAAAACTCCATGATAATCCCCATCACTGAAATAAGAAACCGGCAGGTTGGTATCCGTTCTGGTATAAAGGGCATAAACTCCGCCCCCTGAATTTTCTTTAAAAATTACATTTCCGGGACTGGTCAAGAACTGTGGATATACCCATGCCTCAAGGGTCATGCCGGTTGAAATATCCAGTGAGGTACTGTCATTCACAGTGATCCAGTCATTCGCACCATCAAAATGCAGCGCATTTCCGCTATGACCGGTGGTGATACTGACGGCTTGATTAATGATGCCGTGGTTAGCGTTACCTGAGGCATCTGCAACACTTACACCATTGGTTTCTTCAAAACCATAAGCGGCTACCAGTCCAACCAAACTGGTGACTGAAACGGGTGGAGGAGGCGTTGCTGGTGCTGCCGTCACGGTAATTAAATTTGGATAAGTCTTGGTGACGCTTCCGCTGGAGCCTGATGCCGTCAGACCCACAGAATACGTGCCAGCGGCTGGATAGGTTACGCTGACAGCTTGAGCCGTTGTGTTTACAACGGAAGGGGTGGAAGAACCAGGAAAATCCCATGTCCAACTCGTAAATGTCCCTGTTGTGACAGGTGTAAAATTGACCACTAAACTCGCAACACCGCTGACGGTACTCGCGGTAAAATCAGCGGTTGCTGCTGTCACAGCAATTAGATTCGGATAAGTCTTGGTGACGCTTCCGCTAGGGCCGGTTGCCGTCAAACCCACAGAATACGAGCCTGCAGTTGGATAAGTTACGCTGACAACTTGTCCGGTTGAGTTAGTGATGATAGGCGTAGTTGAGCCGGGAAAAGTCCATGCCCAACTCGTAACGCTTCCCGTTGTGACAGGTGTGAAGCTTACCACCAAACCCGCGATACCAGTGGTTTTGCTGGCGGTAAAATCTGCCGTTACTACCGTAGCGACTGGTATTGTCAAATTAACTTCATTAGAATAGGCGCTTTGAAGAGTTCGATCCGAATTGTATGCCTTCGCCGCGAAATAGTATTTAGAACCCTCTTGTAATCCCGGTACTGTATAAGTCGTCACGTTGCCTACATCTACGTTTGCCGCATAAGAGCCGCTACTTTGACCATAAGCCACTATATAGCCTGCCGCATTAGTTGACGGACTGGCATTCCATGCCAAATTTACGCTTGTCCCTCCCGCCGAGGGTGGCGGCAAATAATTAAGTATATAACTCTTCCATGATCCCGCGATTAACAGGGCGATAAAGACCCCCAGCACGGCTCCGCCTAAAGTAGCCGAATAAAGCGCTTGAGGCTTGGATTTTTTAAGCTCTCGCCAACGAGGATATACAGCCAGAGCAAGTAATGCTAGTCCGGCGAATATGAAGGCCAGGACGAGTGCCAAAATCCATTCTGGCCGATCGTAAAGCCAATTGTAGATGCCTGTCTTGTCGCTCGCCGAGGCTGTCCGCCACGACAAGCAACCTAAAACTGCCAAAAAAGCAGCTCCGATGTGCGAACCGCGTAAGTCGATTTTACTATTCATAACTGCATTCCCATCTAAAATTAACGTGTGGATACAACTCCGAAATATAAACCTGATCTTTATAGAGACATTTGACTGATGATAATTTGCTTTTCTTTATAAGCAATATCATTTTTTATAAATTAACTGACCGTCTAATCCCTTGTTATTGTTTACTAAAGTTTCGAAGCCCAACAAAAAAACAACACATTGAAAAATAAAACTTATACAAAATAAAGAGTCGAATATTGGATGTCTTGACAATCAAGCTTACAATTCAATAAGACTTTCATACCATAAAAATGAAGGCAATACCCACATTAACTAATGACATTCTTGGCTACCTACTTAAGGTGGGACAATTTAAGGTTAACCCGTTCGTTGAGCGAAGTCGAAGCGGATAACTCGCTTCGACTCCGCTCAACGAACGATTTCTTATATAGAGCCATGTAGAAGTAAAGCAACATTTGATCACCC
>CAIQND010000122.1 GCA_903873045.1 uncultured Methylococcaceae bacterium
GGGCTTTAATGCGACTAACAACGGCTTTGGCATTACCGCCGCGCAGCATCATCACAATGCCCCCAACCGATTCGGTATAACCGTTTTTTATCACCGCGCCAACCCGTACTTCGTGACCTATTTTTACCTCGGCGACATCGTGAATATGAATGGGGACGCTGTTTTCTTCTTTGAGTACGATATTATCAATGTCAGTGACATCACGAATTAAGCCCACGCCCCGAATCAAATATTGCTCGGCATAATGGGGTAAAACACCGCCGCCACTGTTGGCGTTATTACGAATGAGTGCATTAAAGACTTCATCCAAGGTAATCTGATAATGAGCCATGCGATCAGGATTTATCAGTACTTGATATTGCTTGTTATAACCGCCCTGTGAGTTGATTTCAGCAACCCCCTGTATGCCCCGCAACAAGGGACGCACCACCCAATCCTGGGTTTCGCGGCGACGCATCAGCTCTTCTGGTGTCAACGCCTGCTGTCCATCGTCAGCTTTATCCAAGGTGTATTGGTATACCTCACCCAATCCCGTAGAGACCGGGCCTAATATGGGATTGACTCCGTCAGGCATGTTGTGACTGACCTCTATTAAACGCTCCATGACCAATTGTCTGGCGAAATAAACATCGGTATCGTCTGTAAATACCAATGTTATAAGGGATAGTCCGTTTTTATTTAATGAGCGCATTTCCGTCAGCCCTGGCAAACCTGTCATCGCAATTTCCAACGGCACCGTAATAAAACGCTCGACCTCTTCCGGTGAGCGCCCTAACGATTCAGTGGCAATTTGAACCTGCACGTTGGTGACATCGGGAAACGCATCGACTGACAGCGATTGCAAGGCGCGGATCCCGAACAGGGTTATGCCGACCGCCAGTGCTATGACCAAAATGCGGTTGTTTAAACTTCCCCTAATGAGTGCTTCAATCATAAGCTACTCCAATTCCTTGCGCTGGCGTTCGCTATTAAGATGAAAGCCACCCTCCACAACCACTTTATCGCCCTTTTTCAAGCCATCAATAATGCGCCGAACATTGCCATAACGCATCCCCAGTTTTACCGGTCTTAGCTGGAACTCTTCAGACCCTGTCTGGACGAAAACGTGATCACTGTCATTGACACGCAATACGGCAGAATCCGGCAAAATTAATTCTTGTACATCCTGTTTACGAATCAATAGGTTTGCCAGCATGTGTGGTTTTAAATTACGCTGGGGATTGGGCAGCTCCATGCGCACTGTAACAGTGCGCGTATCAGGATCAACCATGTCGGCCACATAAATAAGACGACCACTAAATGCTGCATCCGGCAATGCGGCAATAGTCACTTCGGCTTCATCGCCTTTATGCGCCCAACCGGCCTGTTGCTCGGGCAGCTCTGCAACGACCCATACATGAGATAAATTCGCTACGGTAAACAAGGCATCCGCAGGTTGAACGACCTGTCCGACCGTTACTTTTCTCTCAACAATAGTGCCTTTTATGCTTGCGGTAATCGGTAAAATCGAATGAATTTTCCGTTCTTGGGAGAGTCGAGCCAAGTCACTGTTCGACATGCCGAACGCACGTAACTGGTCGGTTGCCGTGCGCAAATCTACATCAGCTTCAGTCAACATGCCTTCTCTTTCCTGAAGTTCGGCGGCGGCAATGACATCACTGGCCAGTAGGCGTTTGGCCCTGCTCACTGCCAATCGTCTTAAATTGACCTGTGAACCGGTCTTTAGATAGGCTGATTGTGCCATACCCAGTTCGGTGCTGTTTAAGGTTGCGAGCTGTTCACCTTTACGAACTTCCTGACCCAGCACGGCTTCTGTTTCAATAATCCGGCCAGTCACTGTTGCACCAATTCGGGCGACATGCTGTTGATCCAAATCGATTCTCGCCGGCAAACGAAATGAATCATGCACTTGATCTTCACCGATAGCGATGACTTTGATCTGCTTCATTAAGGTAGAAGGCGCTTTTATTACCGGGAATGAATTATCGGCATGGCTGGTCGAGGAGATCAGCAGAAAAACAACAAGTAACGGGTTAAATAAAATCATGACTTTAGGTTCTCCAAGTCGGTGGCACGTAAACGATCCAGAATAATTTGCGCGGCCTGGCGGTCGAACCGGGCGTTAAGATAATCGTTGCGAACAGTGCGGTAAGTGCGTTGGGCATCAAGGTAATCGAGTATGCCTCGCTCGCCGAGACGGTAGGCCGCTTCAGCGACTTTTAGCACGGTTTCAGCTTCCTTTAATAAGCCGGCATCGAAGGTTTCAACTTGGCGATTCGCTATGCGATACCGATTGTAAGCATTTTCCAGTTCGCGTATGACTAAATACTCTTGTTGGTTAGCCAAGGCTTCGGCTTGCTTTAGTTCGGCTGCGGCTTCGCCAATCGGACCTTGACGCTGATTCCACAAAGGTAAAGGAATGACGATATTAACCCGCCATTGCTCAAGTCCGGGATCTCTTTCTGCGCCTGCTTTCAGGGTAGGTTGTGGATAACGAAGATTTTGTTGAAATTTGACTTTGGCTTGAGCCATTTGAACTTCTGCCCGAAACTGTTGCAAAACCGGTTGTTTGTCGAGCACTTCTTGACGCAAATTTTCCAGTGTTGGTAATGACACTAATGGTGCAGGCAATTCACCAACTGTTTCATATTGGTGCGGTAAGGCCGTGCCGAACATCATGTGCAAAGCCGATTTAGCATCATCTACCTGTGTTTCGGCGCTTTCTCTCAGTTTTAGTGCATTCAGTAATTCCGCTTCAGATTTTACCTGTTCATAACGGGGCGCCTCACCTACCTCCACCTTAAGTTTAATTTTATCGCGTATTTGCGTGAGTAATTCCTCGTTATCTTTACTGATTTGTAGTTCTGCCTGACGGCGTAAAATCTCATAAAATGCCAAGCGTACTTGACTCCGAACAGTCAGCCAAACGTGGCGGTTAGCCTCATCTGCAGAAATAATACCCGCTTCGGCAACTTTACTTCGAGCCTCTCTTACGAAGGGGAGGTCTAGCGGTTGAGACATAAAAACTTGTTGATTGGAGCCATTAAGCGCCCCCGCACCAATGCCGGTTGAACTACCCCCACCTATTTCCAGTTCCGGATTTGGATAGGCCCTGGAGGTGACCAAGGCGGCCTGAGCCAATTCTTGGCGTGCTTTGGCATTGGCAATAGATGGATTGTATACTTCAAGCAAGCTAAGTACCTGAGGTAATGTCAGTGGTTCAGCAGAGAGGTTGCCGTGCCAAAAAGTGCTTAGGGTAAAAATAAGACCCAGATATCGTAAAATAGACAAGGCGGAGTAAAATAATTTCCTGGATCTTCGCATGGTTTTATATTTGCAAGTAATGGATGATATTAGTATTATCAAGTTAAGTTAAGCTTAATTAAAAAGAAAAGTGCCTGCAATCTTAACGATTGAATCAGAATCAGTCTGCCTAAAAAATTGCTAAGTTTGTGGGTTTTCTTATTCACAAAGGCACAAGCAATTGTTAGGCCCATTAATTCATGTACTCACGGGTATCCTGTTTAAAAATGATTTTATAGGCTTTCAGAAATTAAATTTGCAGCTCACATCGCTGTATTGCCCCTACAGATAACATCTTTTGAAGGGAAGGTATCCTTCGGTAGAGAAATTATTTATCTGAAAACCTATATGTGATCAAGTAAGTCTTGTATTTCTGGACGTTTTTAAGCTTCAGAGCGGTCATTTAAAATCACCATAGCTTCGTGTTTTTTGATTTTTTCTTTACCGTGTAACGCAATGGTTTCAATTATTATATTGTCATCCGATGCCGTCGCCAAGAAGCCTTCAATTGTTTCCAAAATATCATGATCAATAAAGTTGGCTTTACTCGCGTCGATGGTCACTGTGCTTTGCTCCGGAATCTTTAAAATAAATTTTCTTAACAGTGCCTTGTTGAGAAAAGAAGCATCTTTGTTCAGTGACAACAAATAATGTGAGCCGTCTTGAGTGAGGGTAATGGCCGCATGATAATTGGCTTTGATGACAAAAAACAAACCAATAACCATCCCTATAGCCATGCCCTTCAATAAATCCGTTACCAAAATTGCCGTTACGGTGATAACAAAAGGCAAAAATTGGCTCATGCCTTTTTGGTAAAAGGTCTTGAATAAGCGTGGATTGGCCAATTTATAACCGGTATGCAACAAGATGGCCGCTAAACAAGCCAGTGGAATAGTATTCAAGTAGTGCGCCAAAAACATAACGCTCAGCAACAAACACACGCCATGAGTGAAACAGGCTATTCGGGTTTGACCGCCCGCATTGATGTTGGCCGCACTGCGCACGATGACGGCAGTGATCGGTAAGCCGCCCAGCAAGCCACTGATAATGTTGCCAACGCCTTGTGCCTTCAGCTCCCGGTTGGTGGGCGCAAGACGTTTCAAGGGATCCAGTTTATCGGTCGCTTCCAGGCTTAACAGGGTTTCCAGGCTGGCTATAATGGCGATGGTTATTGCCACCGTATAAACAGCCGGATTGCCAAGGTGATCCAGATAACCCGCATTTGGCAGTACCAAGTTATTAAAAAAATCCCCGGCTTTTTCCGACACCGGCAAGCTGACCAAATGTTCACTGCTGACCGCCCAGTCAGAGGCAAACTGCCGGGCGATGGTGTTATAACCAACACCCCAAATGACTGCCACTAAAGGGCCGGGGATCAATTTTAGCCATTTTTTTTGTTTAAACCAGGGCGTACTCCATAGTATTAATAGCAACACAGCTACCACACTGATAACAACCGAGCCTGGCGAAAAACCACCAAAGGCATTAAAGAACTCAATCAAGCTGGATTCGGCGGTTTCTTTCATATAACTCTCATCGCCCTCATAACTGGAATGGTAGCCTGTGGCATGAGGAATCTGCTTGATAATCAAAATTAAACCAATCGCCGCCAACATGCCTTCAATGACTGCGGAAGGGAAAAAAGCACCAATAATGCCGGCTCTCAGATATCCCAACGCCAGTTGCAAAATACCCGCTAAAATACAGGCAACCAGTAAGCCCTGAAAACTGCCCAGCGTTTCAATGGCACTGAAAACAATAACCGTTAAACCGGCCGCCGGCCCTGAAACCGCAAGTTGTGAACCGCTCAGCCAGGAGACCACCAGACCGCCCACAAGACCTCCGATTAAGCCGGAAAACAAAGGTGCACCGGATGCCAGCGCAATACCCAAACATAAGGGTAAAGCCACTAAAAACACCACGATACCTGCGGGTATATCATCTTTCAGATGGCGAAAATAATACTGGGTATGTTTATGTATCATAGCTTTAAGTCTCCAATAAAATTACAGGATAGACAGTATCGAATCGAAAAAAAATAGTTTGTAGCTCCTAACTTATCCAAAGGCAGTCGATTTATAGTAATTATTCAGTCCCCCTCTTTGAAAAAGAGGGGTTAGGGGAGATTTTATTAGATAAATCCCCCTTTTTTCAAAGGGGGAGGTGAATAACTACGATTTATAAATGTCGGCCTTTAGCTTTGAGACCCCGCTTTTTAACGGTATGATTCTTTATATCGCCATCAATTGATTGCCCTGGATATTATCTTAGCCTTATTTCCTTTCACGAACCTTTCACATCAACCCTTTTCAGCTTATGAACATTTTATTAATAGAAGACGATGCGGTATTGGCTGACGGCTTAATATATACCTTGACCCATGGCGGTTATACCGTCACGGGTGCAACCACGGGGGCTTATGCCGAACATTTACTGAAAGCGCAAGGCTTCGATTTGATCGTGCTTGACTTGGGCTTGCCGGATATCGACGGCTTGGAATTATTACGCAGATTAAGACACCTGAAAGTGCCGCTGCCCATCATGATTTTAACAGCTCGCGATGGCGTAAATGACCGGATCACGGGTATTGAGCAAGGCGCTGATGACTATATGACCAAGCCGTTTGAGCTTCGGGAATTGGAAGTGCGAATTAATGCCTTAATTAGGCGTTGTTATGGCGGCTTTAGTAACGCGATTGTCATTGGACAGTTGGTATTGGATACCCATAACCACCAAGTGTTGGCAGAGGGACAGCCAATTTTGCTGTCAGCTCGGGAATATGGCGTTTTGGAAATTTTATTGCTGCAAGCAGGGAAAGTCGTTGCCAAGGATAGGATTGCCCAACGCTTATCGGTTGACGGTGACGCACTGACAGATAATGCCATTGAAATTGTCGTTCATCGCATCCGCAAGCGCATAGAGCCTTATCAAACGGTTATTCGAACGGTTCGCGGATTGGGTTACTTATTAGAGAAATCAGTTGATGAATAAAAACAAAAGCCTAAAAACGGAAATGCTTTTCCGTTTGGTTATTCCGCTTATTTTTTCGTGATATTTGATGCCACCCTGTCTTATTTCGTTACCCTGCATTATGTCGATGCCGCGTATGACCGCTGGTTACTGGATTCTGCCAGATCCTTAACACAGGAAATAAAAATGCAGGACGGTAAAATAGTGGTCGAATTGCCAACCGCCGCTTTGGAAATATTTAAATGGGACGAGGAAGACAAAACCTATTTTAAAATTACTTCTTCAGAACAAGAAATGCTGGCAGGCGACAGTCTTGTTCCGGAACCCATTGATTCAAAAACAGATTGGTCTCAGCCTGTTTATTTTAACGATAAAATGTATGGAGAATCAGTCAGAGTCGTATCTATGTTAGTCGTGCTTGATAAGGCACCGGAAAAAGTTTTTATACATGTCGCGGAAACCATGAATAAGCGCAGGGCAACGATGCTGGATATTTTATTGGCTGATATGATTCCGCAAGTCATATTAATTTTAGTCACCGGCATTTATCTGTTAACCGGCTTAAAAAAAGGCTTAAAACCTTTACGCTTATTGGCGGAGCAAATTAGTCAACGCTCGTTGCGTGACCTGAGTCCTATCCCGGAAACGCATGTTTTTCTTGAAGTACGCACCCTAACTGATACCATTAATGAGTTACTGGAAGCACATACTTTAGCGATTGCTACCCAACAACGTTTTATTGCCAATGCCGCACATCAACTCCGTACGCCCTTGGCTGGCTTAAAATTGCAAGCCGAGCGTGCGCTGCGTGAGCAGGATTTATCAGCCATGCAACCGGCACTCCAACAA
>CAIQND010000123.1 GCA_903873045.1 uncultured Methylococcaceae bacterium
AGTCATAATCCGCAACATGAGTTTGACCTAAAAACACATTATTGGCTGTACCATAATTAGCCAACGGATTGGCAGTCCAACCAGTCCAAACTGAACTGATAGGCAGACCTGCTAGATCATGTGTAGCCTGTCCATGAGAATAATTATCAGGACTTTGTTTGATGACTGAGCTTAGGGCACCCGTAACCAAACCAAGGTTAATTTCCGCAGCATGTGCATTGATTGAGTCAATAGCAGTACCCCAGTTTACTGTTGGATCTATGTTTGCCTGGGGTGCGGTTAAACCACTCAAAATAACGCCATCATTAGTTTGAGTGTCAACGTCACCCGCCGCAAAAATACCATACTGTATGGAATCGGTACCGCCGGTTCTGAATGTGTTCCAGTTTGCATCAGTTGACAGATTTTTTCCTGCGCCTTCAAATGCAGTTAAAGCCGCAGTCGCATTGCTGGCCAAAGCAGAATAAGTTACCCCTAAATCCAGATTGTAAGTACGACCTAAAGTTGAATCAGTATTAACATAGCCTGCATCGTAAGCTACCAAATAGGCTTCATTGTTGCCTGTGTTGTCGCCATTAGTAATACTCATCGATAGTGCCTCATCTAGGTGTGGTGGAATGGGTTAATTTTTACAATGGTTAATGGCACGAACCACTCAGCTTATGGAGTAAGTGCTATCAGAATTTTCATTTAAAGATTTTTCTAGTGTATAGGGCGAATATGACAGAAATGTTAAATAGTTGGAATGACGGACTATCGATTTAAGGGGAGGGCAGTGTCACTGGCTTATGGCAGGCGGAGTGGGGTATAAAGGTGAGTCCATGCACAAAAATGATTTCCTTGACTCAAGTTGAATGCTTGGAATAAAAACCTATTTCCACCGGTGCGTTAGGTGTTCAAGTTCGATCAGAATCAGTGTTCAAACTAATCAGAATACGCAGTCATTAAGTTAAGCCGTTCGCTGAGCGAAGTCGAAGCGATTTTGTCGGCTTCGGTTCCGCTCAGTCAACGGTTTATCTTGCCAAGAGTTGCTTAATTGTGGGCTGTGGCGCGCCAGCGTGGGAATGCCGACAGAGGTGACGGATAAAACCGCCCCGGTTTTCCAGATAAGGTTGCTTTCATGTAATGATGCCCGTGTTCTGTAGGGGCAAACTCTTGCGGTTGCCCTGATCACATCGTCGCATTAAAGAGCATTTGTTCGACCGCCACAAAAAACGGAACTGTTTTAGCGGGTATCCGCGCATCGACCAAGATTAAACCTCAATTTCACCTTCAGTTATCTCAACATCTTCTTCTTCAATGACTTTAACCAGTCCATATTTCGCTACAAAATAACTCTTAAGCCAGGCGTTAATATCATTCTGTTTGTAAATCAGCGCCGCTTTTGTTTGCAATAAACGTTGGCGTACCTGGTGCTGTGGAAGCAGTAACAATTCTATGTCAGTCATCGACACAAATTTATCAGGGTGTGCATTGCCGTTATTAATAACCTTAAAAAGTTGTAGCTTTTTAAGACCCAAATTCTGGTTTAATTCTTCCCTAAACTCTATAAACAAGGGCAGTAAATCGCTACCGGTGCAATCCAGGTCATGGAGATGGTGCATGCGGTTTAAAAGATTATTAACGGCAAAGCGGTAAAGTTCGGCTTCTCGTACAAAAAGTCGGGATGCTATGGCTTGGATCGCGTTACGGTCATTATTATTTAAGCGCATGGAAACTATTTTTTTTTTTTCGACCTCAGTAGATCCTTGTGATGACATAGTTTAAATACGGGTTAATAAGTTTAAAAATAACATTAAAATACAATTAAAACTAAATATAACTGATGAATGTTACAGCTTTATAACAAAGCATACATTTAATTAATTTGTCATCATTTTAAGTTACTTAGTGTGTTGTGATATTGGGTGACTATAAATGTTACCCATACACATCAACTTAAAGATATTACAGGCCACGAAGACACGAAGTTCACGAAGAAAAACCAAAGCAAAATCTTCGTAAGTATTCAGTCCCTCTTTGAAAAAGAGGGGTTAGGGGAGATTTTATTAGATGAAATGTCTTAACTTGATGTCTATGGGGGGTGACTATAAATGTTACCGACTACCTTGACGATCAATAATTAATAACTCTGTCAAAGTGTATTACAAACGTAATACATTACATGCAATTGTCACATACTTGTAATCTAAAAGCTACATTGCTATGCCATACTATTTCCATGTTAAAAGCATCTGGATTGGGTGTTGACTGAATCTTAAGGAAGGCAGGAAGCCATTGCATCAGTCATATTGAAAAGAAGTATCAGGAAGGCTTCATTCACATTTTTAATATTTGGCATTGCCTGGAAAGCACAACAGCAGTATAGGAAATAAAAGGGAGTTGTATGGTAGCGGGGAGCAGAAATGTTGGGATTTGTAAGCAGTGATTAACTGCATTCAAAATTTTGAAACTTGTAAAGCCCGTTATTTTGAAAAGCGGGCAGCCAGTTACAGGTTTTGAACTTTATAAGGTGTTAAGGCAATTAAGCCCACATCTTTTTTTGAAAGACTTTTTAAATAGATAGGTAATAAAACATGAAAAAATTTAACAAAACTTTATTGGCAGCAGCGTTGATGGTTGCTGGTGGTTCTGCTAATGCGGCATTAACAAATGGCGCAATTGACGGATCTAATGAAGCCTATTTGGTAGCTTACGATGCAGGCTATGTTAATACTGATTCAACTTTAGGTCGTACTTACAACCTGGATTTAGGCGTAACTTATTCTGCTTTGGCCAGCAATGCGTTTGCTGCTTTAACTGCATATGAAGGCGCAGGAAAAAGTCTGTCTACTGATGCAAACTGGAACACATTCAGAACCGGTGGTACCGATTCCATACAGTACGGTATATTTGCGGCGGGTGACGTTGACACTCAAACTAATAATGGCGTTATTTTGAGTGGTTTAACCGCACCCCAGGCAAACATAGATCCAACAGTAAACTGGAGTACTGCTATTGACTCAATCAATGCACATGCTATGGAAATTAACGTTGGTTTGGTTGCGGGTGCCCTGAGCTCAGTCATCAAACAAAGTCCTGATAATTCTCATGGACAGGCTACACATGATCTAGCAGGTCTGCCTATCAGTTCAGTTTGGACTGGTTGGACTGCCAATCCGTTGGCTAATTATGGTACAGCCAATAATGTGTTTTTAGGTCAAACTCATGTTGCGGATTATGACT
>CAIQND010000124.1 GCA_903873045.1 uncultured Methylococcaceae bacterium
GGAAAATCCTATTCCTTTTATTATTCTTTCCGGCATGACAGGCTCAGGAAAAACCCGCTTAATCCATAAGCTCAAAAATTTTGTTGATCTTGAAGGTCTTGCCAAGCATAGAGGCAGTGCTTTTGGAGCACATGTTGGAGAAAGCCAACCGCAACAAGCTACGTTTGAAAACAAGTTGGCCCAAGCGCTTTATCAAAGGACTGATAATTTTATTCTTGAGGATGAAAGTCCCAATATTGGTCGCTGTCACTTGCCTGACAGCTTTTATGACCGAATGATTCCTGCGCCTATGGTGATGATTGAAACACCGGTTCGACAGCGGGCACTTGAAATTTTTAAAGAATATATTCAAATGCCTTTAGTAAGCGGACGGCCGTTGCGTGAATTGGAACAAAGCTTTGCCCAAAATATAGAACGAATTAGAAATAAGCTGGGGGGACTGGAGTGCGATAAAATTAAAAGCATTCTAAAGCTGGCGTTTAAAGCCGAGGTAATGGCTGAAGAGAATATTGCCGCTCATCTCGACTGGATTGAACGCTTGCTCTCACACTACTACGACAAACTTTATCAGCATTCACTGTCTTTAAAGTCACGAAAAACCTTATATCAAGGTTCTTGGCAGGAGTGTCTGGATTTTTTAAAGAGTCTGCAACATGAATAAAAATGCAATGCCGGTGGTTTCCGATTTGGTTTTACTTGGCGGTGGACATGCCAATATTCAGGTTTTAAAGATGATGGCCATGAATCCTCTTGGCGGACTTAGAATCACCTTAATATCCGACCAAACCCATTCGCCTTACTCCGGGATGATACCGGGTTATTTGGCGGGGTATTATGCTTATGAAGACTGTCATTTTGATTTAAGAAGGCTCTGTGAGGAACTGGGTTTGCGCTTTATTAAGGCCAAAATTATTGGGATAGATCCGCAAAGAAAAAAAATCCGGCTGGAGAATAGGGCTGATCTCAGTTACGATTGCGCGTCAATTAATGTGGGTATTGAACCTAGAAGCATAGAAAAATTAGCGCAAGAGTCCGCGTTTAAAATTATCCCGCTTAAGCCGATTTCACAATTCATTACGCATTGGGATCAGTTAATGGCTGACCTAAAAGTGTATAAAGGTAATGATTCGTTAGCGCTGGCGGTTGTTGGTGCCGGTGCTGCCGGTGTTGAAATCTCGATTATCCTGAAAATGTTAATTGATAAAAACCAGTGGAATGCCACGGTGAGTCTTATTCACCGGCATGACACTCTGGTTTCAGAAAAAGATCGTCAAGCCCAGAATCAGCTATTAAAAACGCTTAACGCATTGAACATAAACTTCTACCAAAATACCGAAGTGCTTGAAGCACAGGAAAACGGTTTGGTGCTTAAAGGCGCTAATGGATTGGTTCATACTGATGTTTTTTATAGGGCACTGATAGCCACCCAAGCGGCTGCGCCCAAGTGGTTTAAAAATTCCGGACTTCCGGTAAACCAGGATGGTTTTTTAAAAGTGACCGAAAAACTGCTCGTTGAGAATGAAGATTCGCTTTTTGCAGTGGGAGATTGTATTCACTTTTCGCCATCGCCGTTGAAAAAAGCAGGTGTTTATGCGGTCAGGCAGGGAATGACACTTGAACACAATATACGCGCTTTTTTTACCCAACAATCCTCGTTAAAAACCTTTTATCCCAAAAAAAATGTGCTGTCTTTAATAACGATTGGCGACAAGAAAGCACTGGTTCATCAAGATAGTGCTTCTTTCCTGAGAGTGTTATCGCCTGAGCTGTTATGGATAGTTAAAGACTGGATCGACAAACGTTTTATGGCGCGTTTTCAGGCCAAAACTTTTACGGTAAATCCCGGGCAGGTTAGTAAAGTTATGCCGGTGCCTAAAAGCTCGCTTGTTCCTGAAGATTGGCAAGACAACACCTGCGGCGGCTGTGGCAGTAAATTGGGGGCTTCCACGCTCACTCAAAGCCTGAATAAACTGACGATTCCACAAGACGACTTTGTGTTGCTGGGTGTTAAAGACGGGGAAGATTGTGCGTTGACTCAGGTTTCCAAGAATACCCTGTGCTTGCAAAGCATTGATCAATTTCGGTCTTTTATTTCAGATCCTTATTTGCTGGGTCAAATTGCAACCCAACATGCCTTAAGCGATATCTACGCCATGGGCGGCGTTGCCAAGACCGCGCAAGTTGGTTTAACGCTTTGCGCTGCTGCCGAGAAGATTCATGGCGAAGATATTTTTCAAGTGATGTCAGGCGTGCTGGATAGTTTGACTAAAAACGCGACTGCACTGGTTGGCGGCCACACCGGCGAAGGCGCGGAGCTTGCCATTGCCATTGCCATTGCCGTTCAGGGCGAAGTCGCGCCGAAGCAGGTGTTAAGAAAACAACTGACTCAACCCGGAAACCAATTAATCCTCACTAAACCAATCGGCACGGGTGTCATTTTTGCCGCTAATATGCTTGCCCAGGCCAATGGAAAATGGGTGGATGCGGCGATTTTAAGTATGTTGCAATCCAACAAAACAACGCTGGAAACTATCCAGTCTTTTACTGTTTCCGGTTGTACGGATATTACTGGCTTTGGCCTGTTAGGCCACGCGGTTGAAATGCTGGATAAAAGTAGTGATAACACATTAGGCATTAAAATTGATTATAAAGCGATTCCTTTATTCGATGGCGTTAATCAATTATTTGAAAAAGGCTATTTTGCATCGATCGCCGATAAAAATCATCAATCGTTACGTCCTGTATTGAGCACTGAGGTAAACATTCAAAACTTCCCTGCGCTTTTTGATCCCCAAACCAGTGGTGGATTATTGTTTTCAGTACCCTTTCATCAAACAGAAGGCTGTCTAAAAGCCCTTCATCAAAAGGGTATTTCCAACGCGTGTGTTATCGGTGAAGTGATTGAGGGAAGTAAAATAATCATTATTTAATTGTAACTAATCAGCCCAATTCAAGCTTGCCAAAAAATCGGTTTCTGAACCTAATACACCTCCATGAACATTCAAATACCTAGCCATGAAGAAATACAAAAAGCCTTCATTGAAGGCGAAGAGGCTATTTTGGTGTTATTTGACAAATTCGAAGCCCCCGTCAAGGTACTGGCCAAACAGCTGGAAATACAGGCAGCGACAATAAAAGAACTTCAAGCAAAGGCGGTTAAAAATAGCAGTAATAATTCAAAACCACCGTCAAGCGATGGTTACGAAAAAAATGAACCGCTAAGCTTGCGTGTCGTGGGTAAGCTGCATTGGTTGCATTCAGCCTTAATCGACAAACTCACAGATTATAAAATCCACGCTAAACGTGGACTATATCTTATGACCCCGTTTAAGAGACTTTCTGGATGATCTGAATTGCTTGAAAAGCCGGTGGTTGTTTTATAATGCTGGGTGAGAAGGTATAATTTCTTACCTACAAAGAAATATTCAATTTAACTCATGCCAATAAACATAATTTCCCTGAACCATGCCAGCTTTATTGTTGCTGATATCACTATATCACGAGAGTTTTATTGTGAGTTTTTGGGGTTGCAGCAAGTCGAGCGGCCAGATTTGGGTTTTCCGGGGGTATGGATACAAATAGGTGAGCAGCAGCTTCATTTATTGGAATTGCAAAATCCAGACCCGACAACAGGGCGGCCTCAGCATGGTGGACGGGATCGTCATGTTGCCTTAAATGTATTGGCACTCGCGCCTATTCAGGAGGTATTGAATAAAGCAGGTGTTGTTTATACCATGAGTATATCCGGTCGAAGGGCGCTTTTTTGTCGCGATCCGGACGGGAATACCTTGGAATTTATAGAGCAGGCTTAATTGCTATGGATTGGCTATCCGGTTTTATAGGACAGTTAATTATTCGAAAAAAACTATTATAACCATAATAAATATCCGGAGAAATAAATGACAGTTAGTGTTGATGATTTTAAAAAGGCGTTGCAACTGTGGGCCAGTGGTGTCACTGTGGTGACTACAAGCTCTGAGAAGTTCGGCGTTCAAGGTATGACAGTAACGGCATTTACCAGCGTTTCAGTTAATCCGCCACAGGTGTTGGTTTGTATTAACGACTCTGCGGATTCTGGAGCAGGTATTGAGGAAAGTCAGTCCTTTGCCGTGAATATTTTAAATGCTGATCAACAAGACCTTTCCAATCAATTTGCCGGTGGTACCAGCCAACAACAGCGATTTGAAAATACGGATTGGAAAGCAGGTATAACGGGCGCACCTATTTTGAACAACACCTTAATGTCTTTGGACTGTAAAGTAGTTGAGAAGGTATTGGCAGGTACGCATTGGATCATCATAGGGGAGGTTCATGACTGCGTGTGTCGTTCCGGCGAACCACTTTTGTATTATCGTGGCGCTTATCGAGAACTTGGCAACGATTAACATTTTTTACTCAGTTGTTAAAAAACAGAACACGGATGAGACGGATTTTACTGATAGACACGGATAAAACGTAAGGTATTTTTGGCATCCTTCATAGAAGCCCAAAAGCAGTTGACACTTTGTTTATCACAAAAAATGCTAATAATCTTTGTAGGTCGGGTTAGGCAGCAATTCTCATTATAAGAATACCAATAAAATCAAACAGATAAAATTAATATTTTGAGGCTTGGTCTTTTTTTTTCGCAGACATCGCTGATGAGGATGGAAAAATCAAATTTAGAGCAAGTTTATGACCGGATTTTAGCTTTCATAAAATATAAAATCTTGATCACAAGCCAATCTTATCAACGTCAGAGGCTTGTTATTGTTATAACCCTTTGATTTACGATATTTTCCCATAATGAGAATTGCTGCGGGTTAGGCGCTAGTCGTAACCCGACACATAGTCGTTGATTTGTCGGGTTAGGCTTTCGCTAACCCGACATGGCTGGGATGAGCCGATTGAGAAGATGGATGGACGGTTTAAGCGCATTGTCACCGATCCTGCCAGTACGATACACAAAGGTGGCGCACGCTATCAGATAAGATCGACAGCACAGGCCGGGATTGCTATTATTGAACCTTCCGGAACCCGTGTCAGCCTGTTCCCTGACCTTAATGATAATTTAGGAGCACCGCTATGGACGCTAAAATCATTGCTCGATTAAAAGAAAAACGCACTAATACCGGTTGAAGCCTATCGGGAGTATGGTTATTATCAGTTTTCTCAGTGTGGCGAAGGCATACGCCTGCGTGAATCCAGAGACGATTTGCACCGTCTGGGCAAGGACGACACGCCGGATGTACAGGAACTGGATGTTATCGTCATTGAGGCGGCTATTGCCAACACCTACGTCAATCCCGATTTGGTCAGCGATGATGCCACCCAGCCCTTAACCGCGTGGTGGTGGCATTTGGGCAAAATCCGCAGCAAAAGTTACCCGCTCTCATTATTGCCTGCCCACCTGGATGCCGTTTATACCGAAACGAAAGCAGTGGCTGTTTAAGCCCCGTTTACCAGCTCCCTGCTATCACAGTCTATAGCTTTTTGATTTTACCCCCGTTAAATTTGCGTTAAATGGGCTGTAGAGACGCGATCAATCGCGTCTCTAGTCTGTAAATCCGCGACTATTGCATCTGTAGTCTATTAAAGACGTGATTAAAGACGCGATAAAGCGCGTCTCTACAGGCCAAAACCATAATTCAGGTTAATTCCCAAAACCCCGCTATCGCCTATTCTGGACGCTGATTAATCGCAATCACCAGACAGGAACCACTATGGCAGACCCTACCGCACCCGAAACACACACCCAACCCTTGACACCTACTGCACCTGTTAGGTAACTCGTAATAAATACCCCCTCAATTACCCTTAAGCTTGAGGTTTGATGGTCACATAGTATTTTGGCAATAATGCGTCCCGATCTATTCTGTTGGCAAATGCGTTAAAGGCCTTCTTCGTCATCCGCACGCCTTTTTGGTAAGCAGTTTCCACCAGTTTAATGACCGGACTAAGTCCTTCAAATGCCCGTCTTTTTGCGCCAGTTAGTTTTTTTGCTGCATCTTTAAGCGTAGCAATATATTGTTTCGATAAAGGGATCATGTTTTTAACGATGCTGGTGAAAATCATATCCATAGAATACAGGATGCCTAAATGATATTCTGAAAAATTGGTGGGGGGTATTTATTGCGAGTTGCCTTAAAGCCCTCTCCAGCGGGAGAGGGTTGGGAGAGGGGAAATTAAAGTGGAGAAAATCCTTATTTAATCCCCCTCATCCCAACCTTCTCCCGCTGGAGAAGGAGCAAAGTTACTTGTGTCCTCCAAGCAGCCGCGGGTTAGCGATAGCGTAACCCGACGCATTGGAGCTGAAAATGTCGGGTTACGTTATCTCGCTACGCTTAATAAGCTAACCCGACCTTATATGGCTATCATGAACGAGATTTAAGCGTTTGTCAGACTCACAACCGTTAGAAATACAGTGCTCATTCAGACTCATTTAGCATTGGAAGAGGCTATTATTTGAAACTCTATGAAATTTATATTCAAATACCATTGAATTATTCAACAAGGCCCTCAATTGATTGTCATCGTTTTTTAACAAAAAATTCTTATAATTGGAAAGCTATCAATTGACCGAATGAAATTTGTTTCAACATCTCACATTCTCAAATTTAACATACCGATCTATAACTAATTATCTCAAGGGAGAAAATTCATGCGTTTCAAATACAGGTCTTTTATCACCGCCATATTGGTGTTGGCGAGTGGTTCTTCAAATGCGTCATCTTTTAACCTGTCTCTTATCGGAGCCTATTCAATCCCAACAGGGACTCAGTTTCAGGGTGTTGAATTCGGCGGCATATCTGGTTTAGATCGAGCACAGAACGGTAGCTATTATGCTATCTCCGACGATCGCGGAGGTGAACGCGGTACGCCACGTTTTTATAACATCGATTTAAACTATGACAGCGACGGTTTTCATGGCGTAACCATTAACAATCAAACTTATATGAAACGCTCGGATGGAACAACATTTCCAGCAACCAGCCGAACAGTCGACCCAGAGGGAATTCGTGTCGCTCCGAACGGCAATTTGTATTTGTCTAGCGAGGGTAATTGGAATGCTAATCCGGCATTGCGTTACCAGCCTTTCGTGCGCGAAATGCAAATGGACGGTACTTTCGTTCGCGAGTTCGCTACCCCTTCTATCTACAATTATGTCGACAATACGACGACAGGCGGACGTAACAATAAATTGTTCGAAGCTTTAACCGTATCACCTAATGGCACGCTATTTACTGCAAATGAAGACGCACTAATTCAAGACGGTAGCATCACCACCTTAACAAGCGGGAGTGCTATCCGTTTGACTGCGCTCGATTCGGTTACCGGCCAAGCTATTGCACAATACGGTTACCAATTACCGCAAATTCCTGTAGATGCCGTACCCGGCGCACCTTTTGGACCAGATAACGGTCTGCCAGATTTGCTAGCGATATCAGATACCCAATTTATCGCCGTTGAGAGAGCGTTTGCTTCAGGGATTGGCAATACTATTCGCTTAATTCAAACCGAAATCTCATCGACCACAACCGATATCAGTACTATTGTCAGTTTAGTCGGTGCAAACTATAAGCCGATGAGTCGTGAAGTCTTACTTGATATGGCTATCAATTATCAAGGCGTGCAAATGGACAATATTGAAGCCATTACTTGGGGCAAGACACTTGCTAATGGCAATCGCACTTTGATCTTAGCTGCCGATAACAATTTCGCAACTACTCAAGTCACGCAATTCATCGCATTAGAAGTCGTTCCAGTACCGGTACCGGCTGCATGGATTCTGATGTTTAGCGGGTTAGCTACACTGACGGTTCGGAAACAATTCACCTCACGGTCTAAAGCCTAAAGTCTGCACAACTTCTTCTATTGAAAATAGGTAGAAGGAAGCACATTGACGCTGTAGGTGGATTGGCTAGGAGGCTGTCCGAAAACGCCAGCTAATAATGGTACAATAGGCACCTACACTTAAAACAATCACCAACCGATGAATATTCCTTTCAAAAAATCGCCCATCGAGCTTAACGCCGCATTGCTCTCCCCCAGCAATATTTTTGATTTGCTTCCAGACGATCACGAGTGTTTTGTTTACAGTGACCTATTCGATCAACTTGACACAGCGGCTATAGAAAAACTTTATAGCGACAAAGGCCAGCATGCCTACCATCCCAAGCTGATAGTCTTGATTCTTATCTATGCTTATAGTCGGGGAACGTTCAGCTCCAGAGAGATAGAGCGGCGTTGCAAAGAAGATATTTCGTTCATGTTTATCGTCCAGATGGGTTGCCCTAACTTTCGAGTGTTAAGCGATTTTCGCAAAGATCACATCGAGTTTTTTTGTCATAAGCTATGTTGTATTATCCTGAACTCGCGCGTTGCAGAACTATTGCAACCGCTGCCGCTCGTGTTGCTACGCCGAGTTTTTCAAAAATATGCTCCAGATGCTTGTTGACGGTGCGATGACTACTTTCGAGTATAAGCCCTACTTCTTTGTTGGTTTTGCCGCGTGATATCCACATGAGTATTTCCACTTCACGAAATGTGAGACCCAAAGAATCTTTTAATGATTCCAGATTCCATTCGCGGGATCCTTTTTTTAGCAAAAGCAGATATTCACCCGCGCTTTGGCAGGGAGCCATTCTGATCGAAAAACCTGCATTTGTCCGGTAATCGTCGGCGGATTCTTTGTCATTGGTAGCGGTAGATTGGATGCGTTGTTTGGCCCAAGCGAGTATCGGTTCCGGTAACTGCTCGCTGATGGCTATCAATGTCGGGTGCGGCGTGGTTTCGTCGAGCAGCGTTTTAGCCGCTGGGGTCAGCCAGGTGATACAACCTGACGCATCAATAACCAGCGCTGAGAATGCGCTATGGCTCAAGGCATTTTGAGCGCGTTGTTTATCGCGAGCCAAGCCCAGATGAACGTCTATTCTGGCTAAAACTTCCGGTGGACGTATCGGTTTGATGATGTAATCCAGTCCGCCTTCACTGAAACCGCGCAGCAGATTGTCGAGCTCGCTCAAGCCGGTCATAAATAATACCGGAATGTCGGCGTTAAGCGGATTGGCCTTAAGCCGTCGACAGGTTTCAAACCCGTCTATACCTGGCATAAGAACATCCATCAAAATGATGTCAGGTTTTAAATAATCAATTTGTTCCAGCGCAGCGAGGCCGTCAGTAGCGACCAATACCCGGTAACCCGCTTCGGACAGAGTGTCTGA